>JABWAS010000011.1 GCA_013360865.1 Candidatus Paceibacter sp. | reverse complement strand
GAACCATCTCTTAAAAAATTTTCCAATTTACAATTTCCAATTTTCAGTTGAAAATTTAAAAATTTATAAATTCACTGAAAATTGATTTTTTGAAAATTGGAAATTATTACTAATAATATTTTAGTTTGACCTCGCGGCCTCGCTGATAAAAATATAGCATCAATGTTTTTAAATTAACAATTTTTGGAAGGGTGTGGATAACTTTTAAAAATCGTACCATCCTTTTAGCAGTGCATATTTATATGCGAATAGTTTTTGGGAGTGTGTTATTATGAGTAATTATGAAACCAGTCTTTTTTTTATTGAGGTTGTTTATCTATCCACGGGCAAATAACTGCTTAGGTTGTTACGATACTGCCCGTCAATCTTCTTTCTCAACTTGTACGCATTGCCATGTGAAAGCAGACCTCTATGGGAAGCTAGCGATTCCTCTTTCGCGTTTTGCTTCAGCCTTTTGAACATTCTTCTTTTGGTAGATGTCCTTGGCACCCGATGATGCGGAAAATGCACCCAACCGAGAAAATCTACGCCCGATGCCCACGTTTTAATAAACACCTTATCCGGATGCAGAGACAACTTCAATCGCGTTTCCAAGAAAGCCGATATTTTCGGAAGAAGATTCTCCAAATATTCTTTGCTCTCATGCAAAATGACAAAATCGTCCGCGTACCTGACGCAGTGGGCGACCTTCATTTCCCGTTTCAGAAAGTGATCAAACTCGTTCATGTAAATGTTCACTAATAGCTGCGACGTTAAGTTGCCAAGCGGCAGACCCACGCCGGATCTATTCTCCGTATGAAAGCTTCCGACCACCTCTCTCAATAACCACACTACATCACTGTCCCTTATTCTAGTCTTGAGAATATCGATAAGGATAGTGTGGTCGATATTTGCAAAAAATTTTCGTATATCGCATTTCAGCACCCAAGCGGTGCGCGTGTTATTTTTTGAAACAGCTCGTGCATATGTGCGAAATCTATTCATGGCGCGGTGCGTGCCTTTGCTACGACGGCAGGAAAAAGAATCAAAGATAAATTTGGGGTCGAAGTACGGGTAAAGTGTCCGGTAAATGGCGTGATGCAAGAGCCGGTCGCGCACAGTCGCTTTGTGAATATCGCGCGGCTTCGGGTCGTTGATCCGGAATGCCTGATATGACCCATGCTTATATGTTTTCTCTCGCAGATCGTGGTGTAGCACAAAAATATTATCGGTTAAATGAAGTGAAAATCGTTCAATGTCCTTGCGGCCGCGCTTATTTTTCAGAAATTCGCGCCATGCCGCGAGCAAATTTTCCGTGGAAATGATATCATGGTAGACATGACGCGGCCGCATTTTCCTCTCTCTCGATTCCGCCTCGATTTTGAATCGGATCAAAGAGGGATATTTGATTTGGGTTAATATCGTTCCGCATATTTCTAAGGGAGCACGCTATACGATAGGCGCGCGAATTGAAAATAAATTTCTGGATCTGCTGGAGCTTGCGTATATCGCCTATTTTACCGAAAAGGATAAGAAAGCGGAAAAGATTTCCGACTGCATTTTGATGTTGGACACTTTGAAATTTCTCATTTCAGTTTCTTGGGAAGGGAAACTCATTTCAAACAAGCAATGCGAGGACGTCGCTTTGAAACTTGAGGAAGTCGGCAAGATGTTCGGCGGTTGGAAGAAAAATCTAAATAATCCAGAAAAGAAAAACCGCGACATGTGAAGCCGCGGAAAGAAAACAGTTTCGGAGACGGAACATGAACTTGTTGTCCGGATTCCAGTCGTTCGAAGGCTTCGCCCAATTGTCGTTCAGCCACAAACCATCGTCGTTGCGTTCCAGCTTGAAGACGTTCGGGTTGCCATCGGAGTCGGTGTTGTGCGATGCGTCATCAATGCCACTGTCCATCTGGTGCGCAAGGCGCAAAAGACCGGACTGTATTTTATGCGTGATCGAGAATCAACCAACGCATTGCACCAAGTATTTTCTTTTTTGTTGACTGACACGCGCATCCTCTCCGCCAAGCCTTGACCGAGCGGACTCTCAGTACGCATGAGCCGAAAGGGTCTTGAAAAGCCGTAGCCGTTCAATGCAACCGATCTGAAATAAGTTTATCAGAAAAATCCTTTATAAGCGACGCAGAGCGAGGGAAATGAAAATTCTGATTTTTATTTCCGAGCCGAGGAGTTTATATAGCCCGAAGGGACTTTATTAAACAATAAGTTTTTGCTAAACTGCTCATATATGGAAAAACATCCCCTCCATCTCAAGAATCCTGAACTCCAAACCTCTCCCGAGGTGAATCGTGCCGTAAAGCGCGAGGAGCGGCGCGAGGGCGAAAAAGTTCCCAATGATCCGTCCGAGCGCATAGAGGCATACATGGATCGGCTCGAAAACATTTTCTTGAATCCGGACGAGCGCGTTCGTGAGCGCAATTTGGAAATGTTTCGCGACAAGATATACGACAAGCTCATCATCAAGAAGGAGAATTTTCCCGAATCGTATTTTGAGCTTCAAAAGCGCATTGCGCGTGAGCGGGGCCAGACGGTAGAAGAAATCCCTCCCGATGTCCGCGAACAGATGATGGATGTTGCGATCGAAGATCAGAAACACTCTCTCGACGCATGGATGGAGTATCTCACTTCAAACGATGCGGTCTATCCGGCGTGGTTTAAATACTATGCGTGGAATCAGATCATCAAGCTTTCGCAATTCGACAAAGAGCGCGGCGAGTTTAAGAAGCGCACCGATTCGACTGTGGCTCCATATCCGGACATTTACAGAGAGCCCTTGGCGCAGATCGCCGACCTCTACGAACGATTCAAAGACAACAACGAGGATTCCGAAGCCCGCCGAGAATTCGATAAGAAATTCCCGAGCTTATATGCCGAATTGATCGCCAAATCGCTCGCCGCTTCGATGGAAAACCGTGAGGAGATTCGCGGATCGTGGGTGAAATACGAACAGGGCGACAATGCAGCCGCGCAAAAACTGTTCGAGTCTCTCGAGGGCAAAGGCACTGGTTGGTGTACCGCAGGTCGCTCAACTGCAGAAACCCAGATCGAATCCGGCGACTTTTACGTCTACTACACCAACGACGCTTCCGGCAATCCGACCCAGCCACGTCTCGCCATCCGCATGGAGGGCAAAGGCAGGATCGGCGAAGTGCGCGGCATTCTGCCGCATCAGGGCGTCGAGCCACTGATGCAAGAAACGCTTGACGAAAAACTGGGCGAATTCGGAACGGAAGCCGATGCCTATCGCAAGAAAAGCGAGAACATGCGCATTCTCACGGCACTTGAGAAAAAACATGAACGGAAAGAACCGTTCACCAGAGATGACCTCGTATTTTTGTATGAAATAAACTCGACCATCGCGGGATTCGGTTACGAGAAAGACCCTCGCGTCGCGGAGCTTCGCCGCGATTGCAATGCCGAGGAAGATATGCTCACGATTTTTGAATGCACAAAAGACCAAATCGCTCATGTGCCGAGCCAGATAAACGAAAACACCAAAGCGTATGTCGGCCAACTCGAACCGGGCATATTTCAGAAATTGCCGGAGAATCTTGAGCATGTGTATACGTCATTTCCCGATAAGAAAATCCACAGAGAAAATGTCGAGATAGGAGGAAAATCCGCTGAGCAACTTATTTCCGAAATGGAAGCGGCCGGCATCAATATTTCCGGCTATGCAAAGAGCATGCTTCGAAATCCTGAATTCGTAGCCGGCGGTCGAGAAGAAGCAACACTTATTCGTCTTACCGTTGCCGATCTTGGGTTCAAGAGTAGCGCGACAACCGCTCAAATCATTGGCACAAAAGATGATGTAGATAAAAATGGCAAGCCGGCGCCTTTTACGAGTGGCAGAATCACTGAACTTGGCCTTGAACTCTGTCCTCCCGATACCGGTCCCAACTATCGTTTGAAATATCTGAATCAACCCTTAGGAGAATGGTTCCGCATCGGCATGAAGCAAATTTCCGACTCCGATGGCGGCCCGCTCGTCTTCCGGCTGGCTCGCGACGACGATGGTTTGTGGCTGGACGGCCGTTGGGCGGAGCCTTCGGACGACTGGAATCCGGACTTCAGGTTCATGTTCCGTCTCCGCAAGTTTGGAGCTTAGAGATTTGGTCGCTTTATAACTTTTGGCACTTTGTCTCTTTGATTCTTTGACCCTTTGCATTTGCGGCGCAGCCGCTCGACGCAATTTTTATTAGAACTTTTCAAATCCTAACTTTATTAATTTCTTGCCTGCCTCCTGGCAGGCAAGCTTTGTAAACTATGCCCTCCTAAACAACCCCAGCCGCTCGCCTTTTTTAATTTCCCCTCGTTTTAATTTTTCCAGATAGCTTTTCGCTTCTTCCGTTTTTTGGGGCAGAAACGGCTCCAGCCAGGAAATTATTTTTTCCGCGCCGAATAAAAGCGCGGCTAAAACTTCGTCCAATTTCGGGTCGTTGTTTTTGTTCAGCGACCACGGCTTTTCTTCGTTTATATACACGTCCAAAGCTTTGATAAAGGAAAAAACATCGGCCAGCGCTTCAAAAAGCCTGTAATTTTCCATATGCTTCGCGTAATTTTTTTCCGCCTCTTCCGCCGCGTTTTTAATTTTGACGTCAACAGGCGAATTTTTATCAACTTTCCCGTTTCTAAAATCCGCCAACATGGTAAAAGTCCTTTCAAGCAAATTTCCCACCCCGTTGGCCAAGTCGCTGTTGTATTTATTGGCAAACTCCTCGGCTTTAACGTCGCCATGCTCGGAAGCGGGAAACTGCGACAACAGCAGATATCGCGTCGCGTCCGCGCCGAATTTGTCCGCCAAATCCATGGGGTCTATGATATTGCCGACGGTCTTGCTCATTTTCTGACCGTTGACGGTAAAAAGCCCATGAATGAAAATTTCTTTGGGCAGTGGCAAGCCGGCCGCCAGGAGCATCGCCGGCCAAAAAATCGTATGGAATTTGTTTATCTCGGCGCCGATGACATGGAGATCGGCCGGCCAAAAGGTTTTGAATTTTTCTCCATCCGGATAATCCAAAACGGTGATGTAGTTTATCAGCGCGTCGGCCCAGACGTAAATTGTTTGGTTCGCGTCATACGGAAAAGGTATCCCCCATTTGGTATTTTCCCTGGTGACGGAAAAGTCGGGTAAATCGCTTTTTATTATCGCCAAAGCTTCATTCCTTCTGCTTTCCGGCGTTATCTTGATTTCTCCGCTTTCAATTTTTTCTAGATTGAAGAAAAAGTTTTTCTCCTTTATCTTTTGCGGCGGCAAGAGGTGGTCGGGGCAAAGGCCGTTTACCAAGTTTCTTTCCAGTACAAAATCCTCGCAGCCGACGCAATACAACCCTTCGTAATAGCCTTCATATACATCTCCGCTCTCATGTATTTTTTTTACAAATTCCAGAACACCACTCCTGTGTTTCTCCGAGGTGGTTCGTATAAACTCGTCGTTGGAAATGTTTAAAGCTTTCCAGGCTTGCAAATAGCTTTGGGAAATTTCGTCCACGAATTTTTGCGGTTCTTTGTTCTCTTTTTTGGCCTTCTCTTCTATTTTAGAACCGTGTTCGTCTAGGCCGGTTGAGAACAAAACCTTGTCGCCCTGCGTCCTTTTCCAGCGGGAAATCACGTCGGCGTAAACGACGGCGAAAGCGTGGCCAATGTGCGGCTTGCCGCTGGCGTAATATATGGGGGTGGTGATATAAAACTTGTTCATAACGGCTGAATTTTAATAATATACTATATTATGGTAGCATAAAGCGTGGCAAATATGGGCAACATTCCCGCGAAAATCAAATGGCGCGCGCCGGAGCACGAATATCACGAAAAGGGTCCGGAATGGTTCTGGGTGCTGGGGATTATAACCCTGGCGATGATTCTGGCTGCCGTTATTTTGAGTAATTTCCTTTTCGCGGTGCTCGCCGCCTTGTCCGGATTCTGCATCGCTCTCTATGGGGCAAGAAGGCCGCGCGCGGTAGAGTTTGAGCTTACGCCCAGAGGCATAATGACCTGGGGCAAGATTCACGACTACGACAGCATCAGCCACTTCTGGATAGAATACGACCCGCCCCATAAAAAAGAATTAATACTGGAGATCAAGAAAAAGATGGCGCCCCATCTGGTGATAATGCTCGGCGACGCCGACCCGGAGCTTGTCCGCGAGTATCTTATCCAGTATCTTAGGGAGAAAAAGATAACCGAGAGCTTCGCCGCCTCCATGGCCAGACTGCTGAAGTTTTAACACAGCCCTGCCTGCCCCGTTTAATGCGCCCGTAGCTCAGTGGATAGAGCGCTTCCCTGCGAAGGAAGAGCCGGGCGCACCAGTATTAAACTTTCCGCTCTCATAGTTCAACGGATAGAATACGGCCCTCCGAAGGCCGAGACAGAGGTTCAATTCCTCTTGAGAGCAAAAACTGTTGACTTTCCATTTGTTTAATGCGAGCCTGTTTGACAGACAGGATGTTAACAACTATTTAGTCTTATATCTCAAAACTTTTAATGCGGGAGGAACAGAAATGTATGACGATATTGTTAATCTGTTTATTGAATTGGTTTCTAAATATAACAAAAACCAGAGCGATAAAATACAATCTTCTTTGGAAGACGAGCAAATTGTTTTTGAGCTGGTTTCCGCGGCGGGTTTTAGGGCAAGTCATTTAACTATAGGGCACCTTTTGGGGAACTACATTCATCAAGACGGCGAAGCCACGGGCGAAACTTACAAAATTAATAGTCATTGTCCGTTTAAAGTAATAAGTCATAGTAATAACGACTATTACTTCGCGACTGGCTGGCTAGATTGCGCGTGGAGGGTAGCCAACAATAAGGATGCTGAACAGCTTAAAAAAGAGATTGAGCGTAGCATACCACTTGCTCCAATTTATCTCACGCCCGAAGAAGACTCCTTGATTGAATTTCCTCCGCGAGTCACAGACTTCGCTCTATATCCTTATTTTGTTGACCACGTGCAAGATGCAAGCGAGTTAGGTTTTTTAAGCCTCGGTATCCATGATTATTGCGGCGGCGCCATGGAAAGAACGAGGACATCTGAAAAATTTTCCTCTATCGTTTGCCGCAAATGTTGTCTCCGGATTGCGGTACCTGCTGCAATTAAGACTTACGGAGAACTGAGGCAGTACATGGAATCAAAGCTCTTAAAATAGAACAACTATAGGATTTTAAAAACCCTTCCAGCTCATGAGTTGGAAGGGTTTTTGCTAGGAAAATATTAAAGTTTTACTTCGCCAAGAGTTTAGCTAGTCTTGATTTTTTTCTGTCGGCGGCGCCTTTTTTGATGACTCCTCGTTTGGCCGCTTTGTCTATGGCCTTAAAAGCCAAGGAAAGATTTTTGAGCGCGTCTTCTTTCTTTCCGTCTTCTTTCAGTTTTTTAACCTGTTTGACGGCGGTCTTCATGGCGTTAAGACGGCGCAAATTGAATTCTCTGCGTCTGTTCGACTGCCTTAATGCTTTTTTGGCTGATGAAGTAATGGGCATGTTTCTTCTCCGCCAGAGGCGGATCAGTCAAATTTAAAATTCAAAAATAAAAAATCAAAATGACTGAATAATAAATATTATCCGTAATACTAGCAAATTGTTTTAAAAAAGCAAGATTTGGGCTATTATGGAGCCAATGATCGCTTCCGTTGAGGGTAAAATTAAAATGAAGGGCGATAAGTTCCTGATAGTGGACACGGGCGGCATCGGCCACAAAATATTCGTCCTGCCGTCGGTTCTTAAAAATTCGCCCAAAAACGGGGAGAATTTCCACCTCTGGACGCATCTGCGGGTTAAAGAAGACGCGCTAGACCTCTACGGTTTTGCCCAATATCCGGAGCTGCAATTCTTTGAAACGCTTATCCAGATATCCGGCATCGGCCCGAAGTCGGCCATGGGGATTTTGTCCATCGCTCCGCTAGACACCCTCAAGAAAGCTATCGCCGCCGGAGAAGTCTCTTATCTTACCAAAGTTTCTGGAGTGGGTCGCAAAACGGCGGAAAAAGTGATAATAGAACTGCGGGACAAAATGGGAGAACTGGACGAGGCCGGCAAGGCGATGTTCAAAGACGACCAAAGCGTTTTGGAAGCGCTTGTTTCTCTCGGCTATTCCAACACCGAAGCCCGCGAAGCCCTCAAACAAGTGCCGGACGGGACAACCGGAGTAAACGCCAGAATTAAAGAGGCGTTGAAAATTTTAGGGAAATAAAATGCCCGAACTGCCAGAGGTACAAACCATTGTAAGCGACTTGGAAAAAATTTTGCCCGGTCTCAAAATCGGCGATGTTCAGACTGACTGGGAAAGGATGTTTAAAAACGTCTCTTTTGAAAATTTTAGGAGAGAAGTTGTCGGAGAAAAAGTTTTAAATGTCCGAAGGGTGGGAAAAAATATTCTGATTGATTTAAGCAACAATAAAACGGTCTTAATTCATCAGAAAATGACAGGGCATCTGTTATATGGAAGTTGGAAATTAGAAATTGGAGGTTGGAAAAGCAAAGAAAATGGACCGATTAAAGACGACCCGCAAAACAGATTTATTCACCTGGTTTTTGAATTATCAAACAATAAGCAACTGGCATTAAGCGATTTGCGAAAATTCGCCAAAGTTTTGCTCTGGCCTACCGATAAACTAAATGAGTTAAAAGATACCAAAGATTTAGGCCCCGACCCAACTGACAAAGATTTTGATTTAAAAAAATTCAGAGAACGGCTCGCTGACAAAAAAGGAAGAATTAAAACCGTCTTAATGGACCAAACCGTTTTCGCCGGCATCGGCAATATTTATTCCGACGAGATTTTGTGGCTGGCCGGAATCCACCCGCTTAAACCTGTTCCCTCTTTAACCCAGGAGGAACTGAAAAATATTTACAATTCCGCCAAAAAAATTCTAAAACGCGCGCTGGAAGCCCGCGGCACTTCCGACTCCGACTACCGCGACCCTTACGGCGAAAAAGGTCATTACCAGGAAATTTTATATGTTTACGGCTTAGAAAAACAAAAATGCCAAAAAAACGACGGCGGCATTATAACTAGAATCAAAGTCGGTTCCCGCTCGGCGCATTTCTGCCCCGTCCATCAGAAATTGTAAAAAGAAAAAGAGCAGTCGTTAAGACCTGCTCTTAAACAAAAGGTTTGAAATAAGAATAAAAAGGTCACCCTTGTAATCATAACTAAGTCTACACTCACTTTCCGATATGAATCGGATGTTTCCAAATAACCCTCGGTTAAAAACCAATGAACTTAATTTGCCGATGTTTTTCTTTGATTCTTCACTGTTTTTTATTAGCTCTGAATCCAAAAAATCAACATTATACTTACTTAGAATTTCTTTTTTTTCACGAATGTGACATGGGCAAGAAATTAAAAGAGTCAATGGTTTTGATTTTTCTTTACTTAAAAATTCTAACCACTCTGATATTGGATATTCATTTTCCTCTATAACAACCAGGATATCTTTTGGTCCCAGGAAGATATTACTATTCTTAAAATCCTTAAAAGTAACAACTTCTATACCTTTTGAAAAATAATTGTTTCGAATGAGTCCTGTCTTATTATCATCAAACCAAACGCCAACAAAAAACCTTCCCATCTTGATTTCTCCTTCTCCGCCCTAGCCGGCTTTGTAAAAGAATCAAACTTAATTGGCTAGAATTAAGCTTGAATTATCAAAAAATCTGCTTTTATTATGCACGATTTGGCGATTTTGTCAAGCTCGCCGTTTAAAATTAGAGATTATTAAATTCCTCTACCGACAAACCGGCTTGTTTTACTACAATATTATAAAGCGTGCCGATGGGGATGTCTTTTGAACCGTGCATCGGAACAGTTACGATTTTTGAGCCGTTTTTGTTTCTCAAATACAAATGACTGCCCCGCTGATGAGTTTCAACAAAACCGGCTCTTTTTAGCTTTTGAACAACCTTCTTCGCGCTTAGCCGTTTTAGTTTGCTCATGACAACTAAGCGGTTTTAACCCTATTTGGAATAAATAGTTTAATGTAAGTGCCTTCCGTTTTAAATGCGGTTTGGGAATTTCTCCTTTGTCCTTAACAATTACCTCCAAATAACCGATGGCCGCTTCTTTAACATTGGCTTCGGCTTCAGCAAAGGTATCCCCGAAAGACGAAACGTGATTCAACTCTGGTATAGTCGCTGTAACTTGGCCTGTTTCCTTATCAACATCATATTCAATTTTATATTCAAATTCTTTTGACATGCTCCTATGTTATTCTAACAAAATTGGGCTTGTCAATCGGCTCCCGCTCGACGCATTTCTGCCCCGCACATCAGAAATTATAAACATCCTAAGTTGTGGCAAGCGTCTATTTGCTATAAGCTATAAGCTATAAGCCGTTTATGGACGCCTTAAAAGACCTCAAAAAATTTCTCATTGTAATGGCAATTTTGGGCATCGTCTGGCTTTTTACCGGCGGTCCGTTGCGCCCCAACGCCAAGAGCGGCTGGTGGTTGTTTAAACCGCAGCAACAACACTCCGGAAAGGCGCAAAAGCAAATTAAACTTGAAGAGCAAATTTCCGGCAGGCGCGCCAGCTCTTCCAGCGCCGCGCCGGAAGCGGAGCCGGACATACTGGAAATCAGAAAAGGCCGCGCCACGGAAACCGACCCCAACGAAGAATTCATAGAAATCCGCGCGCCGAGAAAAAACAAAAATCCATACCGCCTTACCGGACTCGCGGTTGAGGGCAGAAACGGTTTGGAGATAACAATAGGCAAAGGGGCGAAGTTCTTTTTCGCCGACGTAATAGCCCAGCCGGAAGAAGATATTTTTCTGCTCCCCGGAGAGAAAGCCGTCGTCTTAACGGGCAGGAGCCAGCTCGGAGTCAGTTTCCAGCTCACAAAATGCACCGGATACTTTGAGCAGCACCGCGACTTCACGCCCAAACTTCCCCTGAACTGCCCTCTGCCGCGGGAAGAAAATCTGCCTTCCAACCTCAACGACGACTGCCTGGACTTCATTGACGGCTTGCCCCGCTGCAAAACCGTCGCTTCCGTTCCGCCTGACCTATCCTCCTTCTGCAACGCCTACGTAAATGAAAAAATAAATTACAAAACCTGTTCCGAAGTTCACAAAAGCGATTCCGATTATTACAAACCGGAGTGGCGGGTGTTTCTCGGACGCGATCTGGAAATGTGGAAAAATTCCCGCGAAACGATAACCCTTAAAGATTCCCGCGGGAAATTGATTGACTCCATCAGCTATTAAATGTATAATGCGGCCATGTCCGGTAATGCGAGAGAAACAAACGCAAGCGCCTTAAAATTTTACAGCGATACGTTAAAAAAACACATCGGTATGGATGAGGTGGTAAAACACATCTCTTCTTACATGAAGAAAGACGCCTCGTCCAAGTACAAAATAACCGTCGGCACCGATTCGGAAGGGGTTAAAGAAACTCACTTCGTCACGGCCATCGCCGTCATAAAAATCGGAAACGGCGGCAGGTATTTCTGGGCGCGGTCGGAAAGAGAATACTGCCCCACCCTCCAGGACAGGATATACAAGGAGACAATTCGGTCCATTGTCATCGTGCAGGAATTGAAAGACGCCATAAAAAGAATTATCGGCAACGACTTTTTGGCTGAGGATAAAATCACCGTCCACTTAGACGTCGGCCTCAACGGCCCGACCAAAGAACTGGTTGATTCCGTCGTCGGCATGGTCAGGGGTTATGGTTTTGAAACGGCCATCAAGCCGTACTCTTACGGCGCATCCGTTCTGGCCGACCGTCATACGTAAAACATATTTCGCCTCGTTGGTCCCGCTACTGGCGGGACGGGCTCAGGCGGCCCCATACCTTTGCCCTGTTAGCTCAGTCGGTAGAGCAGCTCCCTTTTAAGGAGATGGTCGGGGGTTCGATTCCCTCACAGGGCATAATCGGGCAAAGGTACGGGGTAAATGTCGCAGCTTTACCCCGTCACACTCAGAGTGTGACGGGGTCCCTTTTAAGGAGATGGTCCGAGGTTCGAATCCTCGTGGAGGCATTTGCAAAATCTCCCAATCTAAGTTAAAAATACTTGAACGGTTACTTTTAAAACTTCATAAAAATTTTTAAGGAGAAAGGGTTATGGGTGGAATTAATAGGACTGGTGAGCTTGTAACGCCGCCGATAGAATACGAAGGACAGGACGGGGTTTATGGGGGAAGCAAAAAAGAACAAGCTAAACAAGAGATCGAGCTGTGCTTAGCAGAAAGGCTGGGAAACTTTATTAAAGAAAAAACGTCTTACTGTCTAAAGAAAGGGTTGTCAATTAAAGACACAGAACACATAATGCGCCAGGTTGTAAAAAACATACCCAACACATTCTCACTGTTTAATTTTAAAAGTATTGAGCAGACAGAGAAACAGGAAGATGTCGCCGTGCTGCAATTTCAGCAAGCACCATCAACAATACCAAAAGCCGTTCTTTTACAAGGACTGCCATATAACGACAAAGATATTTCAGATACACAAGAATAAATTTTTTCTTCTTAAACTAAGACACACGGCGCGCGCCTGACTGCGGGACAAGTATCACTCCTTTTCCCCGCCCGCAATCATTCTGCGCGCTATTTTTTTATTCAAAACATCAATATAAAAATGATACCTAATTCCAGCGATAGCTTAAAACAGGTATCATTTTTATTTATTTTGCTTTCGTTGATTGAAACAAGTACAATTATTTTATGATTTACATCGGCGCCGACCACCGCGGCTATAATTTAAAAGAAGAAATAAAAAAATTTCTGGCCGAACAAAAATACGCTTTTGAAGATATGGGCAATTCCAAATTCGACCCCAATGACGACTATACCGACTTCGCCAAACTGGTGGCGGAAAAAGTTTCTGAAAAACCGTCCGAACACAAAGGAATCTTAATCTGCGGCTCCGGCGTAGGCGTTGATATTACTGCCAACAAATTCCACGGCGTGCGTTCCGCTTTGGCCGACGACGTCCAAACCGCCAAACAATCCCGCGAACACGACGACACTAACGTCTTGTCCCTGCCCGCCGACGAAGTTGGCTTAGAAACCGCGAAACAGATAATAACTGTCTGGCTCCAAACGCCGTTTTCCAACGGAGAGAAATACAAGAGGAGAATTGGCAAAATAGAATAGGGGTTGAATTTCGGAATAATATCGTTTGCGACCCGCCCGCCACGACTGCCGTCGGGCATGTCGGGCGCGGCGCCTTTCGCAGCGCGACGGCGCGAGAAGAACAAATTTTCAGCAGACCTGCCTGCCGGCAGGCAGGAAATTATGCGAGCCGAGCAAATGATGTTATTCCGAAATTCAACAACGACTCAACTTACCAGAAATTTCTCAAACTCTATCGGCAGTTCCGATTCTCCTCTTCTCTCTTCATGGTAGATTCTCAACATCTCATAGGAGTAATTTTCCAATTCTTCTTCCGTAAAATTTTTGGCGGCTTTAGCGGCTTTTTCGGCCGGAAACGGCTTGAGGCCGGATTCCTTGGCGATGTCTTTGGCGTCGGCGGCCAGCAGCTTCTTCACCATCAGCAGATTTTTTATCTGCCAGAGAATTTTATAAAAAACTTCTTCGGCTTCAACGCCGGCCATTTGCGCCTGCTGGTACAAAATCCACGCTTTGGCTTTATTTTTTTCCGCGAACGCGTCGCAGATGGCGAATGGATTGTAATCAAACGCTTTCTCCAACTTGGAAGCTTCGCTTCCAAGTTGGTATTTCTCAATTTCCTTTGCCGCGCGCCATAAGTCCGAACCGCATTGGGCGATTATTTTTTCAGCTACTTGCGCCGATATTTTTTTCTCACCAAACCATGCTCTTAATTTCACACCCGAAAGCGGCTCAAAAATTTGAACTTTGGCGGCACGCTTTTTAAGGTTTTCCAAAATTTCATCGTCCAAATCTTCCTCCCAAAACAGGAAAATATTTTCCGACTCGGCGCATTGCTCGATTTTGCCAATCACAAAATCCGCCGCCGGTTTGTTTTCCATCACCCTGTCGCAAACCACTACGTATTTTTTCTCAAACAAAGTTCTGGCTTTCAGCAATTCCTCAAACTCTTGCCCGCTGAAACTTTCCCCGTCAATTCTGAAAAACCCCAGTTCTGAAACCTTGGTCTTAAAATGATTCAGCAGTTCATTGAGCTTTTCTCTGCTCCTGTATGTATCTTTGCCGTAAATGAGGTAAAACATAAATTAAACTTTGTATTCTTTCATCTCCTCCCAATTATCCCCGACTTCGGCGTTTACTTTCAACGGCACTTCGTTGGCATGCACGCCCTCCATCGCCTCTATTATAATCGGGGCGGCTTGAGCGACGGCGCTTTCTTTAACTTCAAAAAGCAACTCATCGTGGATCTGAAGAAGCATTCGCACATAGTCTTTCAATCCTTTTTCTGCCAAAATCTTGTCCACTCGCACCATCGCCAGTTTTATAAAATCGGCCGAGGTGCCTTGTATCGGCATATTCACCGCCATGCGCTCCGCTTCTTTCCTTATGTATTCCTGGGGCGACTTGATTTCCGGGAAATATCTGCGCCTTCCGAACAAAGTTTCCGTCCAGCCGTTTTCTCTGGCGAATTTTTTTGTTTTCTCTATGTAACCTTTCAAGTCGCTGAAACTTTTGAAATATTCGTCGTAAAACTTTTGCGCTTCTTCTCTGGTGCCGCCCAGATTTTGCCGCAAAGCGTTGATGCCCATGCCATAGAGTACTCCAAAATTTATGACTTTAATTTTCCGCCTCATTTCCGGCGTAACATCTTCCGGCTTTACCTTAAACACTTTGGCCGCCGCCGAATTGTGCGCGTCCTCGCCTTTTTTAAAGATCTCCACTAGATTCTTATCGCCGCTTAGAATCGCCGCCACCCGCAAATCAATCTGCGAGTAATCAAAGTCAACCAGTTTGAATCCTTTGTCGGCAATAAACGCCCGCCGCACCTCTCTTCCCCTCTCCGACCTCTTCGGGATATTTTGTAAATTGGGATTCTCCGATGACAGTCGGCCCGTAACCGTGCCGAAAGAATCAAAATGCGTGTGTAAGCGATTATCCTTATCCGCCAGTTTCGGCAGGGCGTCTATGTAGGTGGAAAGCAGTTTGGAAATTTCCCTGAACTCCATCAGGTGGTCAATAATTTCATGCGAGCCCTTGAGCTTCATCAACTGGCTGACGTTGGTGGAGTAAGCGCCGGTAGCCGTCTTCTTCGGCCGGGCTCCGCCCAAACCCAGCTTCACAAACAAAATTTCTCCAAGTTGCTTTGGCGAGTTTATATTGAACTCCTCTCCGGCCAGATTCCAAATTTTTTTCTGAAGTTCGTCCAGCTCTTTATGCTTTTCTTCGGATAATTTTTTCAAGTAATCCACGTCCAGCAAAACCCCCGCCTTCTCCATCTCCGTTAAAATTTTTTCCAAAGGCTTCTCAATTTCTTTTTGCAGCTTTTCCGGAACTTCAGTTTTGCCGGATGATGTTTTTTGCGCCGCGTTTTCTTTTTCATTTGTTTCTTTTTCTTTGACGGCGATTTTTTCTTTTTCCGGCGCGTTCACCGCTTCTCCGTTTTTTCCCGGCAGCCTGTTTATCAAACTCCTGAAGCCGAGCTCGTTGAAAATATTTTTTATTTTTTCCGGATCAAAATTTTTCTTCCAGGACACGTCATCAAGAGAAAATTCTATCGGCGCGTCTCTTCTTATCTCCGCCAAAGTCTTGCTGAACCGCGCCTCCTCTTCCGAGTTTTTTAACAACTCAACCACGCGGGGTTTGGCTTCAACTTTTCCTTTAGCCAACTCGCCGTACAAATTTTCTATGCCGCCGTATTTTTTTATCAGCTCCGTGGCAGTTTTATCTCCTATGCCTTTGACTCCGATGATGTTGTCCGACGGGTCGCCTTTGAGCGCCTTGAAGTCCGGTATCATTTCCGGCCCGAAGCCATATCTTTCGTTGACCATTTTTTCATCATAGATAACCGTGTCGTTTATTCCTTTCTTGAGAGTGTAAACCACCACGTCGCCATTCTTCACGAGCTGGAGAGTGTCCATGTCTCCGGATGCGATTACCGTTTGTATCTCTCCCGATTTATCTTTTACTTTTTCCACCACCGTTCCCAGCACATCGTCGGCTTCAAAACCAGGCGCGGCGTAAACCGGAACGTTAAATTCTTTTAAAATATCGCGCGAGCGGTTTATCTGCTTGGCCAGCGCGTCGTCCATCTTCGGCCGCTTGGCTTTGTAGTCTTCGTAAGCGGCGTGGCGGAAAGTCGGCTGCGGCATATCATACGCGGCGGCGATGTAATCCGGCTTCAATTCCCGTATAACCTTGAGCAAAAAGGCTGTGAAACCATAAAGAGCTCCCGTCGGCTCGCCCTTCGGCGAAGTGAAGTCTGGAAGCGCGTGAAACGCCCGGTGCAATATCGCGTGGGCGTCTAAAAGGACCAGTATTTTGCGGTTATCTTTTCCCATAGTTTTATTAGTTTAATTTTAACACCTGTTTAGGAAAATAAAAAAGCAGACTCGGTGAAACGTCTGCTTTTTCAGTTTTACAAATTTTTATTTTTTAAATTAATTTGAAGATTTTAATCTGTACATAGAGTATTTTTCATTCGATTTCACAAATTCATAACTTTCGGGAATTTTACTTTTGCAGTTATTGGAAATAACCAAAAAATGATTCTCTTCTATGTATGTCGCTTCTTTTGGGTTTAGCTTAATTCCAAAAGAACAATCGCCAAGGCAATCACAATCTCTCTCCATCACACCCTCCTTTTTGTAAAACTTTTAAGAAATTTATTTCAAAAAACTTTTGTTTAAGATTATCAGTTTGGAGCCGTTTTGCAATCTGCCGTTTAAATAATTTCTATTTCCCTTTTGTCCCCCGCCAAGTGTTTGAAATTTATTCTCACGCAATTTTTCGGCAGGATTTTTTCTATTTTGTCAGCCCATTCCACCAGCACGATGTTTTCCGGATTTGAAATTATTTCCTCCCAGCCGAGATTTAAAATTTCTTTTTCATCATGAATCCTGTAAACATCAAAATGATAAAGGTTCTTAAATTTTGACTTTTGGTTTTTTATTTTTGATTTTCTAAATATTATGAATGTCGGGCTTTTGGTTTTTTCCTCAATCCCTAACCCATCCGCGAACCCCCGCGCGAAAGTCGTCTTGCCGCCGCCCAGATATCCTATCAGCGCCACCACAACCGCCCCTTCGCCCCCAATGTCAAGGTTCAACCTTGACATTGCCTTTCCGGCCAAAATTTCTTCCGCCAAATCTCTGGCGATTTTTTGAGTGTCGTCTTGATTGTTTGAAATAAAAATTTTCATAACAACATCCTAGCACAAGAGAAAATAATCCAAAAAAACAAAAGCGACAGCAAGAAAGCGATCGCATTTTATCGGTCATGTTTTATGATACAAATTATTCTTTTCTATGTAGTCGGCTATTGTTTCCGGTACAAGGAACTTGTACCGGCCATCATTATTTTTAACCATATCGCGTATTTGGGTGCTTGATATTGGTTTAACCTCCCCGTCAAAAATTATTATATTACCGCTATGAGAAAAATTTTCCGGCAGTTCATAACCTTTTCTTTTTATTATTATAAACGACTCTTCATTATCAAATAACCCATATTTGATATTTAAAAACCCGTCCAATCCTATTAGTTGAGTTACTTGTATGTCAGGTTGCGATTTTATCTCCTCCAATATTTCATGTGTAAACTTTCCGCTCTTATCATCTAATTCTGCCGTAATCAGTTTTGCGGGAATATCTATCCTAGTCTTCAAATACTCAACAAAAAGATTCCCAATGACCCGCCGATGCTTATAATCGGTTGTGATGTTTTTATCATCGCGCTTGCCTGACGGCATAATCCAAAGCTCATCAAATTTATTTTTATTTTTTTCAAGAACTTTTATAACAGCTTCCGCGTGCCCGCAATGAGGAGGATTAAAAGCACCCGGGAAAAGCAAAATTTTTCTCATGGTTAAATTTGGTCATGCTGACAATTATATAATACTCGCATTATATAATTTTTTCCCAATACAACAAAAGGCAGACATATGCCTTATTTACTGAATTTCTTTTTTAATTATTTCAGCGACTTCTTCGGGTGTTTTATCGTCTGTGTTTATTTCCAAAAACTGCCCAAACTTCATACTGAAAGAGTCTTGGTCGGGAATTATTTTATCTATAAAATCAAATTCGGCTGGATTGTCAGCCCCGTCTCTTGCCCTTTCCACTCTCCTTTTGTGTCTAACTTCTTTTGAAGCCCTAAGCCAAACAAAAAGAAAATCCGTTTTTTCATTAAGATTGTTTACAAACGAATCAAGCTGAGCCTGATTTCTGATAATCCCGCAAATTATGACAATGCCGTAATTTTCTTGCTCAAAGTTTTTTACTAAAGAGATTGAATTTTTTATCACCAATCTGTCCGTTTTTTCATTGACTCCGAAAGGATTGACCGCGACAAGAGCGTCGCCTGATATGTAAGCTGAATTTTCAAAGCGGCCAAGCAGGACTTTTGCGGTTGTTGTTTTTCCCGTCCCGCCTTGCCCATTTATTGAAATGATTTTCATAATATAAAATCTTCTTCTTTTAATTGCGCTTGCCTTAAAATTGATTTGAAAGTCCCGTGCGGAATTTCTTTTTTATTTGCAGGAATAATGACTGTTAAAACCGCGGAACTGTTTTTTCTATACTTTATATGACTTCCTCTTTGTGAAACAAAAACAAAGTCCTTGCTTTCAAGGACTTTGATAATGGTTTTTGAGGAACACAGTTTAGGCATATTGCAATTCTTCGCTAATGATAACAGGATTGCCTACTTTCTTGATTTTAGGAAATTTCATATCTTCAAAATATAGTTCCAGTGCTTCCTTTATATTTTTTATCGCCTCCGGCTTAGTCCTACCAAAACTGGATACGTCAACATTAAGACACTGGGCAACATAGTATTTACCCTCTTTCCATAAGACATTTTTTAGCTCCAGCTTCTTCATGGTTTAATGTTATCCGAATGAAAACTTAAAATCAATACTTGATTTTATACAACAAAAGGCAGACGTAAAATTGCCTTTTGCCGCAATTCTATATCTGCCTCCTTTCTTTCCGCCCATTCGCGGAA
The DNA here is from genome assembly GCA_013360865.1 of Candidatus Paceibacter sp. Taxonomy (NCBI): domain Bacteria; kingdom Bacillati; phylum Minisyncoccota; class Minisyncoccia; order Minisyncoccales; family Candidatus Paceibacteraceae; genus Candidatus Paceibacter; species Candidatus Paceibacter sp. The sequence continues at coordinate 3,324 of JABWAS010000011.1, read as the reverse complement.
AAATTAAATGGAATCTTTTGTCCTTAAGGAACAAGATGTCGGGCGGGGATTCCATAATCCCAACCCAGGCGCGAAAACGGAAAGAGCCGTTTATCGCTTCTGTTGACAGGCCGCCTCCTTCATTCGGCCCCGAATAAGACGGAGTTTAATTCCCTTTTTAATTCACAGAACTCTTTTCCCATTCCGCGAAGGATGTTTTTGACATCCTGGTCTTTTAGGTTTGAAACAAATGTGTCCAAATGACACAATATTTCAGCCAAATGACCATGCTCGCCGGAAATTATCGTTCCGTATTCTTTAGAAATTACTCCGTCCACATATTCATTCATTTCCGGCATCGTGCTGTATATAAAGAAAAAAGCTTTTTCGCACTTTTTCTTAACCAGCCTCGCCAGATGAGTGCCTCGGCAAATACTACTGCCTCCGCACTCTTCCGGTACAAATATCTGCCCAGAAACAACGAACAGTGTGTCCTTGTTCTCAGCAAACCAGAGAACTCTGTCAGGATTGTTTGTGTAAAAAATCTCTTCCGCCAAAGACGGGTTTAGCTTTTTAACACAGTTCTTTATCCCAGCCAGGTTTTCGCGATCCCTTTGAACAACGGCAATTGGAATTTTCAATACAATCACCCCCTTTCATTAAGGTTTTCCCCAAGACTCGCCTTTCGGCTACCTTTTCAACCATTCCTACCGCGCTCTCTCGCGAATGGAACAGTATCAAGAACTTGGAGTATGGTTAGAGAAGTAAAATTGAGAAATGTCATCGGCCACTTGGCCGGCCGTTTCGCCTGAAATAGCGATGAATCGCTTCATCGTACTTCTTTTTGCCCTCAACAAGAGCTTCCTCTTGTTTTCGGGTATTTTCAGCAAGCTCCTTGCTTTGCTCCCTAGCTATGTTTTCAGCAACTTTTTTAACTTCATCCATGGTTGGTTTCAGCTCCTTGAGGAATTCGGCGTTTACCGTTACCCCTCTCGCTTGAGCCAAAACCTGCTCAAGAGAAACGGCATCGCACTCCTCGGTGCCGTTTTCCTTTGCAACCGTGACGGAAACGCCACAGAACATCAGGCCAACCAATAACATTACAACAAAAAATTTACGCATTTTCTTTCCTCCTAAGTCAGTGTTCAATCTGAATATACTCACGCGAGTATATTTTATACTTTTACCTCTTCTCCTTAAAATATCTCAACGTAACTCGGGAAATTATCTTTTATTGCTTGTATGATTTCCTTTTTCTTGTTCGGGTATTTTTTTAATATTTCTTTAATTCTGTCTATTTCGGCTTTAACCAAAGCCGTGTTAAAAGCCGTCTGTCCAAGTTCAGCCAAACATCCAGCATCGGATGGTGTCAGGCCAATTTTTTTATAAGTTTCTATCTTATTAATCAGGGCCTTATTTCTTGCTTGTCTTGTCATATCTTCTATTTCCATAAACTTTCTCCTAAAAAAGATTCCAATATGAAGTTATAAAAGTACTTCGGGAAATTTAATTCCCTTTCAGAAATTTTGAAACAAATCAAAATCTCTGAAAGAAAGAGATTTTTAAGAGAATCTCGGAAACTCTTAAATATTTGGGTCTGAGGTTCTGCTCCCTCTCGGCTCTAGTGTGTTGGTTTATAAAACCATACCCTGGATACGAAAGCGCGGTCTCGCCTGCCTTATTTTATTCGCGCAGGTCCCCCGCTCACGTTTTCTGACGCTGTTTAATTTCCGCAGTATCAGCTCTGCGGGGCGCCGCCTCACGTCGCCTCATCTTCGGTAGGTGGCCTAACGGAAATAGCCAACTCTACTACCATGAGTTCCCCATTTATCATTCTATATGTCCCAAAAAAGCGATTTTCCGTTGGGATATACATGGGGTCCACCTTGACAGATACAACCTGCCCATACTTGGCGGAAAATTCAGGACTTACAACAAAGTTGTTCATGAATGTTTCGATATCCATACAACGCCTCCTTTCGGCTTTAGGCCAAAAAAGTGAAAGAAAAAAGAAAAGTAAACAACCATCAAGACTGTGGCTGTTTGACGACAACACCTTCCCCGGCAAGGGCTTTTTTCACCTCCTTTAGTTTTATGCCCCTGGTAAAAAGTTTTTGTCTAAGATTATCCGGGGTTATACCTAATACATTAGCCAACTTAACATTATTATCATGCCCCCGCTCAACCAACTTCACGAAAACCTTGTTTTCCACATTAAACATCGCTTCTTCCAATTTAGCGCCATCTTCCACACTTCTTGCTATTAACTCGGCCACATCGTCTATTGTCCCGTTTTCTCCATCAATCTCAACAACACGGCTTTTTTGTATCTCGCGTAAATCTTCTATCAATCTCCTTGCCCCGTTGATTGCCTCTTCTACCTTACCTACCGGCACACTCATCATTTTCGTTGACATGGTTTTTCTCCTTTTCAGAAAATTTTCAGATTCCAAATATTAAATTAAAAAGTACTATCCTTCGGGAAAACATTTTCCCTTTCAGAAACTGCTCCTGCGAACAATCTCTGAAAGGGAGGCGAACGGAGAAAATTTTGAAATTCTTTTGCTCGCCTTTATGTTATCTCCGCGATTATTTGGCGGAGATTGATGTTTTTGGCAGATGTACAGAGAACCTCTGTACTTAGCAAGCGTGGTGGCCTGCCACACACACTTTCCACTTAACCGTTCCACTTCCCATAAACAGCTTGGGGTCATGAACGATCCTAAACATTAAAGGCATGTTTGATGGGATTTACCCCTCAAAACACAAGAAGCGATCTGCCTTCGCTCCTCGGAGTTCAATGTACTCTCGGGAAATAAATTTCCCTTCCGAAAAATATTTTCTAAACCGTGCCAGGACCCCCGAAGCGGATGACCATGGCAGGTTGAAAATATTTTTTGGAAGGGAGGCTATTTTTTGAAATAGCCTTATTTGAAATGAGTTTTGGAATGAATGGTTGAAATGGTTTATTTATAATGAGGGCGGGGATAACCTACGCCTGTTTGTGGCTTGAGGAAAATTGTTTTACCAACTTCCTCTTTCTTCCTCCCGTCCCACATAAAACCATTTTCTTTTAAAATCTTACTCGCCTCTTTTTCCAACTCCAATTCCTTCGTACTCATTTTGAATCTCCTTTTCCAAAAAAGATTTAAATATAAAGTACTTTGGGACACTTGCCCCTTCGTTGGCCATAAACATTTCCTTATTCCTAAAGAAACCCCATATAATTTACGACCACAGAAGGAGCAAGCGCTCCATCAGATTGTCTAAACGCCGGGCAAATTCATCGTTTCTTGGGACCGTCGGCCTTAAAAGGCCTAAATTATATTGCATATTGTCCCGAAC
>JABWAS010000010.1 GCA_013360865.1 Candidatus Paceibacter sp. | reverse complement strand
ACGCAAGGGTTCCGCAACTTGGAAGCGAAGCTTCCAAGTTTTAAGGCAAATACTGTTCCTTATCTTCTTTTTTTGAGTTGTTTGCCGCCACGGGTTCGCCGGATAAGGCTTCTTTTATCTCTTCCAAATCGCGTTCCATTTTTTCCATCTTTTCGGCGATGGCAATGTTTATGCTCACCTCTTTTTTTATCTCTTCCTCCGTTTTCTCCGCCAGTTTCTTTTCCTTGTTCAGACCGGAAAGAATTATTCTGTCGCCGATAAAAAAGGAGACAAACAATCCGGAGCCAAGCAGGATTATAGCACTGGCGCCGACGGAAACAATGCCGTCTATTAGCATATTTTTGTCAAACGGATTTTTGTTCCAAAAAGACAGCGCGTCCGCCATCATCCACACCCCGCGCCAAAGTAAAACAGTCCCAACAGCCCCGATTGTGGCGTAAATAATCGGATGATGGCTTAAATTTGAACGAATTTTATCTTCCGTCTTATCAAAAAATTTTACCGTTTTTTTAATTGTCTTCATTTTTTCCTTTTATTATATATCAAAAAAAATTATAAGTTTCGCGTTATTTATGTTCCACGCCCAGCCGGATTATCTCCCGGGCGATTTTTTCCGCCGCGTCGGCCCGGGCGAACGATTTGGCCGCCTCGCCCATCTCCTTCATCTTTCGCTGGTCTGACACCAGCCTCTCTATTTCCGATAAAAGTATGTGCGGCTTGAGATTTCTTTCTTCTATCACTGTCGCCGCGCCGCTTTTGGCGTAAGCGTAAGCATTCTCCCGCTGATGGTCCTGGGCGGAACTGTTTAAAGGTATGACAATGGCCGGCAGCCCGGAAGCCGCCGTTTCAAAAACAGAAGAAGCTCCGGCGCGGGAAACCACCAGATCGGCCGCCCCGTAGGCCATTCTCATCGAATCAAAATCAAGAGAAGCAAAAAGATGATATCGTGATTTTAGCGGAGAATCTTCCATTATAACGTCCGTTCTCCCTTTAACTTCTTCGTAATTGTTTTTGCCGCACTGATGGATTATCTGGTAGTTCTTTAAAGCTTTCGGCAGAACGTCTATAAAGTTGTCGTTGATGTTTTTGGCGCCCTGGGAACCCCCCATCACCAAAACAATTTTTATTCCGTTTTCCAGATTGAAGAACTCTTTAGCCCCCATTTCGTTTCTGGTAAAAAACTCCGGCCGGACGGGGTTGCCGACAAGAGCCGTTTTATCGGCCGGAAAATATTCCCCGGCTTTGGGAAACGAAATAGCCACTCTTCTGGCGAATTTGCCAGCCCAAAGATTAGCCTTGCCTGGAATGGCGTCCGACTCGTGGATTATCACCGGCACGCCCAAAATTTTGGCCGCCAAGACGACGGGGAAACTTTCGTAGCCGCCTTTGGAAAAAACAACATCGGGAAAATCAAAATACATTTCAAAAACGGCTTTGGCCGTTCCGGGGGCCAGTTTTAACACGTCTATTATATTGAGAAAAGAAAAATATCTCCTTATTTTGCCTGAATATATTTTTTTAAACCTGATTCCATTTTGCAGAAGCTCGTTTTTATCGTAAGGCGACTCGGCCATAAAAACCAAATCCATTTTGGCTATCTTTTCCTGGTCGGCCACCTGATTTAACGCTCTGGCCACCGCTATAAGCGGATAAAAATGCCCTCCCGTCCCTCCGCCCGTTAAAAAAACTTTCATAATTTTGTTGTTAACCCTGTGAAATGTTCCGACATGTCGAAACATTTCACAGGGTAAAATTTTATCTTCTTCTAAATCTTGAGATGTTTAAAAGCACGCCGACTTCCGCCAAAGCCATCATCAGCGCCGTTCCGCCCTTGCTGACGAAAACAAGCGGCACGCCGGTAAGCGGAAACAATCCGACCATGGCCGCGATGTTTATAAACGTTTGCGCCGTTATCATTATAACAATACCTCCGGCCAGCAGTCTAGAAAAGTCGTCCGGCGCCGCGGCGGAAACCATAAATCCGCGCTGGGCGAAAAAAGCGAAGGCGCCTATCAGCAATACACCGCCCAAAAAACCGAATTCTTCGGCAAAAACCGCGAAGATGGAATCGTTTACCGGCTCGGGCAGATAATTGAATTTTTGCGCGCTCATGCCGAACCCTTTGCCGAAAGCTCCTCCCGAACCTATGGCGATAAGCGACTGTCTCAATTGGTATCCGGCCCCTTGCGGGTCGTGCTCCGGATTGAGAAAAACTGTCATCCTGCTCATCCGGTACGGTTCCGTTTTTATCAAAACACCTAAAGATAAAGCGACGACGGCCAAAGCGATTAAAAAATGCTTCCACTTCCCTCCTCCGAGAAAAAAAAGGCCGAGAGAAGACGCCAGCATCACGCTCAACGTCCCCACGTCCTTTTGCAAAACAACTGGCAAAGAAGCGACGGCCGACACCGCTAAAAACGGAATAAAACCTTTTTTAAAATCGCCGATGGGATGTTTTTTGGAGCTGATTAAAGCGGAAAAATAAATCACCAGCCCGAACTTTAATATTTCTGACGGTTGAAAAAATATCGGGCCGTATTTTATCCATCTTCTGGCTCCGCCGTGACTGAAACCTAGCTGGGGAACAAAAACCAAAAAAGACAACACCACCCCCGCCGCGAAAATAAACAAGGAAAATCTGGTCAGCAGTTTGTAGTTCATCTTGACGGCAAGCAAAAAAAGAACGCCGCCGATTCCCAACCCAAAAAACGCCTGCTGCCTGACAATGTCGGAAAACTCCGCCCCGCTCGTTCTTGTCATCATCCCCAGCGACGCCGAAATTAGGATGAAAAATCCGGCCGCCAGCAAAACACACACTGTCCAAAAAAGCCATTTGTCTATTGAGTTTTTTTTCTTCATTGGCGTTTGATTGCTTTTCCGGAAAGATTATTGGTGAACTTTCCGGCCGTTATCACGGCTTCTCCGTTTACGAACACCTCGCTTATGCCCCGCGGATATTTGTAAGGATAATCGTAAGTGGCTTCATCGGCCACTGTTTCCGGGTCAAAGACGACGATGTCCGCCTTTTTGCCGTTTTCCAGCGCCCCTCTGTCTTTCAGACCGACTATTTCCGCCGGTTGGCCGCTCATTTTGCAAAGCGCCTGCTCCCAGGAAAGAATTTTTTTCTTTTTTACGAACATGTCCAGAAACTTCGGAAACGCTCCGAACGACCTCGGATGCGGCAAATCATTTAAATCCAGTTTTGAAAAATCATAGCCCACTCCGTCGGAAGAAATTACGGAATACGGGTCGGCGGCGACGGCGTCAACGTTTCGCTCGGCTATGACTTCGTTGAAAATGGACACCCGTAAATCGTTGGCGGACAGAAGAGTCAGAATCGTCTCCTCTCCGCTTTGACCGGAGTCGACGGCCAGTCTTTCCATCGTTTTTCCGGCGCACTCAATGCCGGCTACGGCCGTGGCTACGATGATTTTGTCGTAATGCAGCGTCATTCGCTTTAAAGAATTTTTAAGGTCATCGCGGCGCTTGTCGGTTTTAGAAGAAAGTATGGAGAGCGCTTCGTCCCGAGAGTATTTTCTGAACCACATCGGTAAAAGCATTAGCAAGCTTGAGCCGGTTTTGCTGTAGGGGAAAAAGTCGTAAGTTATTTTAATGCCGCTTGCTCGGGCGTTGTTGATAAACGCGAGCGCGCCGGAAAACGCGTCCCAGGAGCTTCTCCCTAAAGATTTAAAGTGAGAGATATGCAGCGCGCATTTGGCGGCCCTGGACGTTCCGATAAGCCTGGATATGGCCGGCAGTATGTTTTCTCCTTCGTCTTCAAGATGATGTTTTACCAAAATTGATTGCCCTTCAGCGGCCTTTAATATTTCGACGATATCGGAGTCGTTCATATAGCTTAATTCGGACAGGCCGAAGTTGGTGCTTACGCCAAAAGCGCCTTCCTTTAAAGAATTTTTCAGCAGCAGTTTTATTTTGGCCGTTCTTTGATTTTCTTCCATCACCGCTCTTCTTATGGTATTAAGACCAACGAACGTTCCAAAATTTATTCCAATTCTTCTTTTCTCCATCTCCGTTAGAAATTCTCCCATGGAACGCCAGTTGAAGTTGAGCTTTGAAACATCCACCCATCTTGATATTTCCTTAGCCGAAGATTCGCCCAAAAACGGGGCCAGCGAGGTACCGCAATTGCCGCCAAAAACGGTGGTGACTCCCTGCGCTATAAGGCTTCTTTGAAAAGGCGAGGAAAAAAGCGTCCAATGGGTGTCGGAATGGCCGGTAATGTCTATAAACCCGGGTGTCACGTATTTACCGGAAGCGTCCACGATGTTTTGCGCCGGTTCGTTTCGCAAATCGCCTATTTTTTTTATCTCATCGCCCGATACGCCCACATCGGCGAGAACCGGTTTGTTCCCCTTGCCGTCAAAGACGGTGCCGTTTTTAATTATCAGCGAGTATTTGGACATGCGCGTTTTTAAATTAAACTTAGCTACGCTTTGCCCCACAAAGCCACCACCATACCAGCCATCGCCAAAATTACGCTTATAATCCAGAATCTCATCACCACTTTGTAGGCCGGCCAGCCTTTGGCCTGGAAGTGATGGTGAATGGGAGCGGCCAGAAAAACTTTCCGACCGAAAAATCTTTTAGATAATATCTGAATAATGGAAGAGCCGGACGCGGCAATAAGTGGAAAAGCGATGATGGGCAAAACCACCACCGTGTCCGTCAGAAACGCCACCGCCACTAACGCCGTGGTCAGTCCGAGGATTCCGGTTTCTCCCATATAAAATCGGGCCGGCGGAATATTAAACCAAAGGAAAGCCAGAATCCCGCCCATGATGATTCCGCAAAAAGCGGCCAAATCAAGCTGGTTTTGAAAGTAAGCAATGCCGCCGTACGCCGCGAAGATGGCGGCAAAAATTCCTCCGGACAAACCATCCAGGCCGTCTATCACTCCGCCGGTAAAAATCGCCACCATGACAAAAATAAAAAACGGGATAAAAAACAAACCAAGAACGAATTCTCCGACGAAAGGAATATGAATCCCGCTCATTCCCAGTTTATAATAAAACCAGAGCGCTCCGGCCAAGCCTATAATAAAAACCATACCTATCCTCTTGGAGAAACTGATTCCCCCGCCGTTGTATTTGCCTTTGCCGAACACCACCAGCAAATCGTCAGCCAGGCCGAGCAGAGAACCGGCGATAAGCCCGAATATGGGAATCCAGGTCTGGTTGCGGCTTAAGAAATTGAGTTTTTGATTGAGTTCAAGAGGAGAAAGTTTTGACAGGCCGTAAAACAAAATCGTTATTAAAAGGGCGCTGCCCCAGATTAAAACTCCGCCCATGCGCGGCGTGCCGACGTCTTTGTCTTTGTACAGCTCGCTGGTGATGACCGCCGCGTCGCCGGAAAAAGTTTTGGTCCTGACCGACTTCTTCCACATTTTGTATTTGTAAAGATAATGGGTCAGAAGCGGCGTAACGGCCATGCCTATCAAGAACGAAAAAGCCGACAAACCGAAAATTTTTAAAATATTTAAAGCCATTGGAGCAGTAGGCGGGCGCGCCCCGCTTTGCTTAATCATACCAAAAAACGGCCGTAATGTAATGATGTGAACAACTTAAGTTAAGCCATATAAAACACTGACCACCAAGGACTCTCCTTGATATGCATTTTAAGGTGAGTCCTTGGTGTCTCTTAACTCATTCAATTTTTTATTGCCCGTTTCGTAATCCGGCAGCTCTTGCGGATTGTTCAATCCAAGGTGTCTTAAAAGAAACATCGACGGTTTATAAACGGAAACGCGCAAACCGGAGGTATTCTCTCCTCCGCCGGATTGATTTTCTTTGTCCACCAAACCCCTTAACGACAAATTTCTTAAGATGTAGGAAGAATTGACTCCGCGGATGTAATCCACTTCTTCTCTCGTCGCCCGTCCTTTGTAAATTATTATGGAAAGCGTTTCCAGGGCAGCCTTGCTCAAATCGGAATTAAACTCCTCGCCGGAAACTTTTTTGGCCAGTTCGGAAAGTTCCGGCGCCGTGGCCAGCGCCGCCGTGTCGCCGTTTCGGACAAGTCTTACTCCCCTGTTCGCAAGATCAACCGCTAATTTTTCCAAAGCGGCAAAAATATCTTCCTCCGTGGCGCCGATAATTTTGGCCAGCCATTTGGCGCTCGCCGGTTCGCCTTTCAAAAATAAAACCGCCTCAATTTTTTTCTCCAGTTCATTGCCCATTTTTTTGTATTTCTATCTTATCAAATAAATTGTCCTGGTTCACGGCCACGGCCCCTTGTTTGGCCAGTTCCAGAAGCGCGAGAAAACTTACGATTATTTCCATCTTTAATAAACCCAGCTCGTTTTTATCGCGACAGTTCGCTCCGGAAAAATCACTGAAGCAGATTTTAAAACTTTCCTGCACTCTTTGTACCAGTTCGGTAATTTTTTCTTCTAGTTTTATCGCCTTCTCCACCCTTGCTTCGGGTAAAATTTCTTTGCTGTTTTCCGGCAGATTGTTCAAAACCGCGGCAATAGAAGCGGCGACGGCAGATAAAGAAAGATTGGACGAAATTTCGTTTTTAAATTCAAGAGTCGGATAAAAATCCCGCCCGAACATCGGATTTTTTCCAAAACAGGTCGTAATATGCGGCATCAACTCGCGTAAAAATTCGTAAAGCTCCAGCCGCCTTTCCAAGTCGCCGATGCTTTGTTCTTCTTCTGCCGTCAATTCCAGCGTGGGAAGAAGCGAACGTGATTTTATCAGCATCAGAATTGAAGCCGTTTCCAAAAACGAAGCCGCGTCGCGCGCCGGAAATTCGGCCAGATTTTTTACCGCGTCCAGATATTGCGAGGCGATTTCGGCCAGCGAAACTTCGCCCACCGGCATCTTTTTCTTCTCTATCAATTCAAGCAACAACCCGAACGGCCCTTCAAAGTTGTGAGTTTTGACTAGGTGCATAAAAGATATTTATTTCCCCCACCATTCTTGGCTCTTGACTGCATTTTTTTACTTTTGTGAATAAAATATTGACATATAACAACTGACTGGTATGCTTTAAGTAAGGAGTAAGACCTCTTGCGTTGGGGTACCGAACGGCGCCCCGTCAAAGCAAGGGGCTTTCTTTTTTTACGGGAACAATAATCGCTCATCGACGATTTTATTTTTTATAATTTCATAAAACTCATAATCACCTTTTTCGTATTTTCTGAAAATCGACCAAGAAATAAAATCCACCGCTTGCAGAGATTTGTTTTCATGAGATGAGTGTAAAACAACTGAAAATCCTCCATCGCGGCGTTTTTTCATTGAAGTAGTCAGGTAATTAATAAAATTTTCTCTAAGATGATTTTTGGTATCTTTCCGGTCTGCAAAAAGATTGATTGCTTCTTTGGGTTTTAAAATTTCTTTCGTATACAGTCGATCAAGCAGAATGTTTGCCGTGTAATTATACAAATAATTTTTTTGATTTTGCAGATCAATATAAACTTTTTGTTTGTTTAAAATCACACAAGATACTTTCAAATTTTCAATTTTAGCCAATTCAGAAAGCATCCGCTTGCGCGTAACATTATCGGCATGATAGGCGTGCAATTCTCCAAGTTGTTTGTGTCTCTTTTTTAACGGCCGCCATATTTTTTTAGTTACTCGTTCTAATGATCGGGCATTTTGCGTCATGGCGATAGTAAAAACAAACCACTTGCTTGATTTTTTCTTGAAACCTAAATCCCCGCTTTCGTCTAAAAATATGTAGGCCATGGCCATTTTTCTTAATACTTTGTGACCCTATGGGGATTTGGCCACAACTAATTTTTTGTTTTTGGTCACAAGTTGCTAAGTATAATTTTTCGCTTCGCTCAAATTATACGTAAGCACTTGCGACCCCAGCTCGCGGCCTCGCCTGCTGGCTCGGCATCGCTCCGCTTTCAAAAAGCTAAAAAAGTGAAGCAGTTCACTTTTTTTACGCTTTTTGACCCTACGGGGATTCGAACCCCGGTTTCATCCGTGAGAGGGATGCGTCCTGGACCGGGCTAGACGATAGGGCCGGATAAATAAAACCAATATAACAATAGCAAAACAGGGCTAAAAAACAAATCCCCTCGTCGAAACCGGACTTCGACGAGGGGTTGCGGCGGGTCCTAACCCTTGCCGCCAAAATAAAGAGGAGTTACAAAAAAACGGCGACCGGTATCAGACCCTTCGCACCAAATATTTATCGGATCGTAACCGGTATATAACACACCTTGCCTATTGGCAGTAATTATAACGCTCGTGCCTTTTTCAATCAGCAAGCCATCGCCACCGAAATCACAAACTGTGACCTCGGCGTTTTTCCTGCACCTGAACTCCCGGACTGTTCCATCACTCCCCTGCACCAACAGTTTCAATCCTTTTATTTTCCGGGGAATAAAGAATTTTTTAATCCTGACATCCTCACTTGACTCTTCCGGAACTTCATATTGCAGAGCTCCGAAAGAAGAGGCTTGCACCTCATTAATTGTTCCAATGGCAACGTCGGTTTTTATTATTTTTTCGTTGCCGATTATCGGCGAGAAACCTCTAACTTCCGCCGATGTGCCGTTGGGCCAACTAATGCTCGCCCCCGTCACATTGCAGGACAACGTAATATCCGCGTAAGTAGCCATATCATTGTTCATAACTGCGGCTACGGTCATTTTTATCCGCTTCCGAAAATGGATTATGTTCCATCCCTCAACAGGATATAAAGTCACAAAATCATTTCCGGAACCGGAATAAAATCCCCGCCCGACAATCCTGCCTACTTCAATATCATCCACGCCTTTTGATTGCTCCAGAATCAGAACAACTTGATTGATAGCCGAGCTCATGGCGCTTATGCCAATTATCTGCAGTGATAAATTTTGCAGCATAGCCGGCCTTTTTTCAATTTCCGGAGTGACCGGCTTCATTACCAGGCTCGTGAGCGACGCAACTTCTCGCCCATAGACATTTTCTTCAATCGGCTGGATGTCGGCCGATTTTATCCTCACATAGCCGATTGAATCGGCAAAAACCTGTGCAGACATTAAAAACAAAACAAAAACGACAAAAGACTGGAAAAAGGTCTTTTTCATTTACTCTCCTCTCCTTTTTTAAAGGTCTAACAAACAATTTAATCAATTCGCGCGAATTGATTTACTGCGGCTATTTAAGCATATTTAGCAACAAAATGTCAAGTTTTACCGTTTCTGCCACTCTTTTTCCTGTCTTACCAGAAGTTCTTCTTTGAGCTCCGGATTGGCCATTATTTTTTCCACCGTTTTTTCCATCCTGGCCGATTGGGAACCTTTTACCAGGACAAAATCCCCTTTCTCCAAAATACATTTCAAGGCCTCGCCCGCTTCCGCGGAGTCTGGAAACTCAAAAATTTTTCCGGCGTCAAAACCTTTTTCCAGCGCGCCTTCGGCGATGAATTTTGCTTTCTCTCCGACGATAAAAATTACGTCTATGCCGCTTTTTGAGGCGTAAGCGCCGGCCTTGCGGTGCTCTTCTTCGCTGTATTGCCCCAGCTCCATCATCGGGCCGAAGACGGCTATTTTCCTTTTGGCTTTTATTTCGCTCATCACTTCCAGCGCCGCCGCCAAAGCCAAGGGTGAAGAGTTGTAAGTGTCGTCAAAAATATAAGAACCGTTTATTCCTTCCAGAAGATTGAGCCTGCCCGGCACCGGCTTCATTTTAGAAACCGCTTCCGCCGCTTTTACCGGATTAACGCCCAAAGAAACGGCCGCGGCAAACGCCGCCAGCGCCGCGTAAACATTATGCTGCCCGAACAGCCCGTTCAGCCTCGCCGGGATAATGCTTCCCTCCGATTCAATTTTAAAAGTAACCCCTTCAAAAGTCATTTTATAATTGGAGGCTCTAATGTCCGCTTCTGGAGAAAATCCAAAGGTCAACGTTTTGGTTTTGTTTTTCATTTTTCCGGAAAAAGAGGCCAGTGTTTCGTCGTCGGCGTTTAAAATCACCGTGCCATTTTCTTTTGTCGCCAAGGCCAATTTCAGTTTCTCCTTAATCAGTTCTTTGGCGTCCTGGAAATATTCCACGTGCACCGGCGCGTCGCCCACGGCGGTGACAACGGCCACGTCCGGTCTCACCCACGAAACGGCATGTTCCATGTCTTTGGGCCGGTCAACACCCATCTCCAGCGCCAGAATTTCTGGATATTTTCTTGCGAACAAAATCACTCCCGCGCCCTTCGCCATCACCTTTATCCAGGAAAGCAAGCTGTTCCAGCCGCTTTTGGCGCCGATTATCGCCAGCGGCAAGCCTATCTCGCTGTTATAGCTCTTGGCGCTCTTGCCGACGTTGAAACTGCTTTCCAACGCTAAAGCTACCGCCTCTTTAGTGGAAGTTTTGCCGACCGTTCCGGTGACGGCCACTATTTTAGGATTGAATTTTTTAAGAATTGCTTTCGCTTCTTTTCTCAGTATTGATGTTATTATTTTTTTAAGAATTTTTTTAATCATCAGTTTTGACTTTTGCGTTTTGAATTTTGACTTTCTTTTACCTATCCGGCGGAACCTCGTAATAATTGAGCAAAAACTTGGTAATGTCCATAAACGGTTCCGTAAGGGAGTGCGCCGCGTATTTTACGCCCTGCGGTTTGAGTATGTAAATAAATGCCAGAAACTTCGGGTTATAAGCCGGAGCATACCCGAAGAATGTGTGCAGATATTCCTCCTCCAAATAACCGCCTCCGGAGGAAGCTATCTGGGCCGTACCGGTTTTGGCCGCCACGCTGTAACGATCCAGCTTATATTGTCCTTGCAGCAACGCTTTGTCAACCACATTCACCAGCATTTTGGTTATCTCTTCGGCGGTTTCTTTTTTAATCGGTTGCCTCGATTCCGTTGGCGCATTCTCTCTGTTTTTTAAACCATTGACTATTTCTTCTTTGACGATATACGGTTTCATAATAACGCCGCCATTAGCCAGGCTGGATAACGCGACGGTTATCTCCAAAGGGGTGACGGCGATTCCCTGGCCGAAGGAGGCCGTGGCATATTCTATGTCATTTTTGCCGTTTATCAGATTGGAAAGCTTGCCGGAAACTTCCCTCGGCAAATCCACGCCGGTTTTTTCCGACAAGCCGAAGTCCAGCAAATAGCGGAGAAATTTCTCCTTGCCGGTTTTCTGCATGGCAAACACCGCGCCGGTGTTGAGCGAATCGTCCAGAACTTTCTGCATATTGACGAACCCCCTGGCTTTGCCGTCGTAATTTTTTATCCTGGCGTTTTTAAAGTCAACAAAGCCCTTGTCTTCGTAAGTGGTGGAAGCGGTGATACTGCCGCTGTCTATGGCCGCCGCGATTGTCAGCGGTTTCATTATGGAACCCATCTCAAACACGCTTTCCACGTTCGGATTCATGAAAACGGAAAAATCTTTGACCTTGGAATAATTGTTCGGGTCAAAGTCCGGCTTGGCCGCCATGGCGATTATCTCTCCCGTTTTCGGATCAAGTATGATTCCTCCGGCAATCTCCCCTTTATGTTTCTTTATTGCTTTTTCTAAACTCTTTTCCAGCGCGGACTGCGCCATCGGCTCCATCGTAGTGACAATGTCTCCGTTTCCGAGGTTGCCGGCGATGAGTCTTTTCACGTCGGAAAAAATCTGGGTGAACGAATTGGCGAAGCCATTTCCGCCGCCGTCCCTATTGAGTAAATCGTCGTAGCGAGCCTCCAGCCCGTAGCGGCCGACAAGTTTGTCGCCGTCGTACCCGACGAATCCCAGCGCGTGCGAAGCCAGATTTTCCGCCGGATAATATCGGTAGGTGTCCGGCTCCGCCGCCACTCCGGTTATCTTCAGCCTGTTTATTTCGTCCGCCTGTTCTTCGCTTAATTTTTTCGCCATGACTTTTCTGCCCGCGTCTTCCGCCGACGCTTGAGCCATAAAATCTTTTTGCCCGATTTCAAAAACGGCGGAAAGGCCGGAGTAAGCTTTTCCGGCGTCGGTTATTCTTTTCGGATAAACAACCAGCTGGTAGTCTTCTTTGACGGCGGCGGCCGACATCAGACTTCCGTCTTTGTCGCTGAAGTATATTGAGCCGCGGTTGAAGTTGCGGCCCGACGCGTTGTATTGTTTTTTGGCAAGTCCGTCGTAATATTCACCGTTGATTATTTGGACAAAAAACAGGCGGCCGGAAATGATAACCGCCACGCAAAGAAACAAAAAATAAACAAACCCGGCTCTCGCCTTAAAATTTCCTTTCATTCCGGTTAGTGCGAATTATAAACGGCCTCGGCCCTAGCGCGAAGCCAATGACTCAAATCGCGAGGCGTAAGCCATTTCCCCGGTTTTGTCGGCAAAACCGAGCTCCTCGGCGTAGTCCATGTCCAGCGCGCCGGAAATTTCCAGATATTTTTCCTCCAATTCTATTTTTTGCTTTTCCGTCTCGGCAATTTCGGCCAAAGCTTTCTTCTCCTCAACGGCCGAAGAAACCAACGAGCCGAGCAGATAAGTGTAGAGCGCGACCATTACGAAAACAGCCGCTATGAGAAATTTGAAAGCGGCCGGTTTGGCGCCGTCCTGCCGCGATGTTCGCGATAAATTTTTTATTGCTTGTGTCATTTTATTTTTTCTATGATTCTTAGTTTGGCGCTCCTTGATCTGGGATTGCTCAATCTTTCTTCCTCGCTTGCCGTTATTGGTTTTTTGTCGATGAGCGCGCCTTCTCCGAGCAAGGCTTTTTCTTTAAAAAAGTTTTTAACTATCCTGTCCTCCAAAGAATGAAACGATATGGCCGCCGCTCTGCCGCCGATGTTCAGCCTATCCCAGGCTTTTTCCAGCCCTTCTTTGGCGGCGTTCAACTCGTCGTTGACGGCAATCCTTAAGGCCTGGAAAGTTCTGGTGGCGCAATTTACGCGACCTCTCCGGTAAAAACCGGGAACGCTTTCCCTGATTACGTCAACCAGCTCCAGCGTCGTTTCTATCGGCTTGATTTCCCTACGGCGTACGATGTTCGCGGCTATCCGGCGGCTGAACCTTTCCTCCCCGTAAGTCCTGATGATGTTCTCCAGTTCTTCCTCTCTCCAATCGTTGACGATTTCCCTTGCCGTTAAGTCTCCGTGCTCGGGGTTGGACTTCATAGTCATTAAAAGCGGCTCGTCTTTTTGGAAAGAAAAACCGCGGCCGGATTCGTCTATCTGGACGGAGCTCATCCCGAGGTCAAACAGAAACGCATCCGCCTTGGCGATTCCAAAAGAGTCCATCAGTCCGTCCAACTCGCGGAAGTTTCCTACGGCCAGTTTGGCGTTCTGCCAGAGTCGTTCGCCGGAAGTTTTTCTTTTCAACTCTTCAAGAACTTTCTCGTCCCGGTCTATGCCGAGCAGTACGCCGTTCTCCCCTATCGCCTCCAATATCTTTGAAGAGTGGCCGCCGCCGTTGATGGTGGCGTCCACGGCCACGGCTCCCGGCTTAAGGTTCAAGCCCGATATTGTTTCATTCAAAAGTACAGGAATGTGCATCTCAATAGACTCCAAGTTCGCCCAGTTTTTCCGCCAAAGCGTCGGCCTGATTTTCTATCCTCGCTTTGTGTTCGTCCCAGTTCTTCTCGTTCCAGATTTCCAGCTTCTTGTATAAACCGGCGATGACTACTTTTTCGCTTAACTCGGCAAACTCTTTAAGATAATCCGGGATAAGTATTCTGCCCAAGGCGTCTATTTCCACTTCCGCCGCTCCCGAAAGCAACACTCTCAAAAAATTTCTGTTGTCGGCGGAGCCTGTCGGAAGCTGGCTAAGCCTTTCCGCCACCTTCTCCCATTCGCTGACAGGATAAAGCAGAAGGCACTTCTCCTGTCCCCTGGTAATTACCGCCTTTTCCCCTATCTCTCTCCGGAACTTGGCGGGAACCGCCACTCTTTTTTTGGCGTCTATGTTGTGCCTGTATTCGCCTATGAGCATATAAAGTTATCCACAGAACTACCCACTTTCACCCACAATGATAATACTATACACCACTTTGCAATATATACGCAAATAAAAAGGTGTGGATAACTCCACACCTTTAAGAAAATTGGTCTAAAGAAGATTACTTCGGCCGCATGGTTGGGAACAATATCACTTCTTTGATATTGTGCGCGTCGGTAAAAATCATTATCAAACGGTCCACGCCGAGGCCCAAACCGGCCGCCGGAGGCATGCCGTACTCCATCGCCTCCAGATAATCTTCGTCACTAGGGGAAACTTCTTTATCGCCCCGTTCTTTCGCCTTATCCTGTTCTTTAAATCTCTCTTTTTGATCTATCGGATCATTTAACTCGGAAAAGGCGTTGACGATTTCGTACCCTCCGACAACCAACTGGAAGCGGTCTATCAAATCGGGGTTGTTTTCCTTCCTCTTGGCCAAAGGCGAAGCGCCCGCCGGATAGTCGGTAATGAACACTGGCTGGATGAGCTTGGGACGGCATACTTTTTTGTAAATATTGTCCATTACTTTTTCTTTTGTCTCAAAACTTTCCACTTTTATCCCGAGCTGTTCCGCTTTTTTGGCGTAGTCCTCCCTGGAAGCCGTCTCGACGTTTTTCATCTCCGCCATCTCTTTGAACAGGTCAAAATACTTCACCCGCGCGAATTTGCCGGAAAAAGAAATTGTGTTTTCTCCGAATTTTACCTCGCTCTCTCCGATAGAATTTTTAACGATATTCTTCAAAAACTCTTCCGTAAAGTTCATCAGGTAATCCGCGTCGCGGTAGGCCTCGTAAACCTCCAGCATCGTAAACTCTGGATTGTGGGTGGCGTCTATGCCCTCGTTTCTAAAGTTGCGGGAAAGTTCGTAAACCTTGGCGAATCCGCCGACCAACAGCCGCTTCAGGTAAAGTTCCGGCGCTATGCGCAGATATAAATCAATATCCAAGGCGTTGTGGTGAGTCTTAAACGGCTCCGCCGTCGCCCCTCCGGCCAAAGTCTGCAAAACGGGCGTCTCCGCTTCCAGAAAGCCTTTTTCGTTCAAATATTTTCTTATCTCCCCGACAACTTTTGACCGCAGCAAAAATCTTTTTCTCACGTCTTCGTTCATCAGCAAGTCCAGATACCTTCTCCTGAATCTTTCTTCCGTGTCGGAAAGGCCGTGCCATTTTTCCGGCAAGGGCCGCAGGCTCTTGGCCGCCATTTCCCAGGCGGAAACTTTGACGCTTTTTTCCTGTTTTTTGGTCAAAAAAGCGGCGCCCGCGACTTCAACAAAATCTCCGATGTCCGCGTTTTCAAAAAAAAGATTAAACAGCGGCTCGCCGATCTCGTCCTTTTTTATGTAGGCCTGGATTTTACCCCCTCCGTCCTGCAAATCAAAAAAAACCGAACCGCCGTGCGCCCTTATGGCCATAATCCGTCCGGCCGTCTTGATTTCTTTGCCCTCTGCCGCAAGCCGGTCAAAATCGCCCAAAATGTCTTTTATCTCAAAATCCTTGGAAACGGAAACAGGATAAGGATTTATTCCCTTTTCTTTAAGATTATTTAATTTTTTCAGTCTCTCCCCTCTTATTTCCTCAAAAGTGCTCATGATATTTCTTCCAAAGAATATTCCGCCGTCCCGCCCGGGGTGACGACTTTTATTTTGTCTCCTTTTTTCTTCCCGATAATCGCGGCGCCCAAAGGGCTTTTGTGGGAAATTTTTCCGGCGGCGATGTCAGCTTCCTCCTGGCCGACGACGACGTATTTTTTCTCGCCGCCCGAAGGCAGCTTTTTCAAAACCACGGTTGTGCCGAGCTGGACGGTTGAACCGGAAGATTTCTCCACAATAACGGCTCTTTTGATAATATCTTCCAGCTTGGCGATTCTGTCTTCAAGCAGAGATTGCGCCTCCAGCGATTCTTTATATTCGGCGTTCTCCGACAAGTCGCCGAGGCTTTTGGCGAACTTCAGCCGTTCGGCCACTTCTTTTCTTTTATCCGTTTTTAAAATCTCCAGCTCCTTTTCAATTTTTTCCAAACCTTCTTTGCTCAAATATTCACTGTTCATAAGGATAATATATCACGAAGCGAGATTTATTAAAACTGATAAGAAGTTAAGACATCGGATGTCCAAGTGGTTACAACCCCTCTTTCTTCAGCTCCTCAATAATCTCCTTAGCTTTGCGGGAGATTTTTTTCGGCGTTTTCACCAGAATTCTTATCATTAAGTCGCCCCTGCCCCGAGAGCCGGCAGACTGTCCGAACGGCACGCCCTTGCCCCGGACCCTTAAAATTTCCCCCGAATCTATTCCCGCCGGAATTTTGACGCTGATGGCGCCGTCCAGAGTGGCAATTTCTTTTTCCGCCCCGAGCAACGACTCGGAAATTCTTATTTCCATATCCATCGTCAGATTGCTTCCGTCGCGGCGGAAAACCGGGTGTTTCCCGACGTTTATCTTAACGTACAAATCACCCGGAGAACCGCCGGAAACCGCCTCGCCCATCATCGGCATGTTTATCACCTCGCCTTCTCTGATTCCCGCCGGAATCTTCACCGTGATTTCTTCGCTTTTTTTAACGACACCCCTGCCGCCGCAGACCGAACATTTTTTGGAGGGCACGCTTCCGCGTCCGCCGCATTTGGCACACTCCTTCATAGAGGAAATATTGCCGAAAATAGTTCTTCGGGATTCGTGCACTCGTCCGGCGCCCTGGCAGGCCTGGCATTTCTCCAGCTCATATCCTTCTTCAGCGCCGGAACCTTTGCATGAAGCGCAGACGGATGTTTTAGATAGGACTATTTTCCTCTCGACACCAAACACCGCCTCTTCAAAAGAAATTCCCAGATCAACGGCGATATCCGCGCCTCTTTTCGTCCTCGCCCTCCTGGCGCCCGTTTGTCCGCCGAAAAAACTTTCAAAAATATCTCCGAAATCAAAACCGAAATCGCGCCCGCCCATGCCGGAAAATCCGCCGAAGTCAAAGCCCTGACCGCCGAAGCCGTAACCGCCGGCCCCGCCGTCAAAAGTCCTGCCGTAAGTGTCATAGTCCGCCCTTTTCTGGTCGTCCTGCAATATCTGATACGCTTCGCTGACTTCTTTGAATTTTTTTTCGTCGCCGGAGGTTTTGTTGTCCGGATGATATTTATGAGCCAGCTTGCGGTAAGCTTTTTTGATGTCTTCTTTTGAGGCGTTCCTGGAAACGCCAAGTAGTTCGTAATAATCCTTCATAAATTAGGTTGTAGGTTGTAGAAATTAGGTTGTAGAAATTTTAGAATTTCCTAAAAAGCTACAAGCTAATTCCTAAAGCCTGATTTTACTTCTTTTCCTCAAAGTCCGC
>JABWAS010000009.1 GCA_013360865.1 Candidatus Paceibacter sp. | reverse complement strand
AGAATCTTTCCCGTCTGGAAGAAATCACTGGGACAAAATTGGACGACCCAAACAATCCTTTATTGGTTTCCGGCCGGAGCGGCGCCGCGGCGTCAATGCCCGGAATGATGGACACGGTTTTGTTTCTAGGGTTAACCGAAGATACCGTTGCCGGATTGATAAAAAAGACGGGCAACGAACGCTTCGTGTGGGACGCTTATCGGCGTTTTATCACCATGTTTGGTGATGTCGTGATGGGTGTGGAACGCCACTATTTTGAAAAGATCCTTGATAAATACAAAAAGAAGGCGCGGGTGAAAAGTGACACGGAATTGACGGCTGAACATCTGAGAAAAGTTGTAGCAGAATCCAAGGTCGTCTATAAAAAACACACCAAGGAAGACTTTCCCAATGACCCAATGGTACAGCTTCGGATGGTTATAGACGCGGTTTTTGCCTCATGGAACAATCCCCGGGCGGTTAAATACCGTCAGCTTTATGACATAAAAGGGCTCCTTGGGACAGCGGTAAACATTCAAGCTATGGTTTTCGGGAATATGGGGGATACTTCCGCCACAGGCGTGTGCTTCACCAGAAACCCGTCAACAGGAAAAAATGAATTCTATGGCGAATTTTTGCCCAATGCCGCCGGTGAAGACGTTGTCGCGGGTATCCGTACTCCTGAACCGATTTGCCGTCTAAGCAAATTGATGCCGGATGTTTATAACCAACTTATCAAGTATAAGAATATCCTGGAAAATCACTTTAAGGACGTGCAGGACATTGAATTTACGATTCAGGAAAATAAGTTGTTCCTGCTGCAGACAAGAAATGGCAAACGCACTATTCAAGCAGCAGTAAAAATAGCCGTGGATATGGTTAGGGAAGGATTGATTGATAAAAAGACGGCTATCTCCCGCATTGATCCAAATCAACTTGATCAACTATTGCATCCGACCTTTGACCTGAAAGCTGATAGGCTGGTTATTGCTACAGGATTGCCTGCTTCACCGGGCGCCGCCGTTGGGAGAGTCGTCTTCAGCGCTGAAGACGCGGAAGAATGGGTGCATAAAAAGAAAGATAAGGTTATTCTGGTGAGAAAAGAAACTTCACCAGAAGACATCGGCGGAATGCATGTCGCGGAGGGTATTTTGACGACGCGCGGGGGTATGACTTCCCATGCCGCTGTGGTGGCAAGAGGAATGGGCAAATGTTGCGTGGCTGGCTGCGGTTCGCTCAATGTGGATTACAAAAGTCAAACTTTCAAAGTAGATGGTAAGACGGTAAAAAAGGGAGACTATATTTCTTTGGACGGCAGCACTGGGGAGGTGATGCTGGGTCAGGTCGCCACCGTAGAACCCCAGCTTAGCGGAGACTTTGCCACGCTCATGGAGTGGGCAGATGAAGTCCGTAAACTTAAGGTCCGCACCAATGCTGACACTCCGACCGACGCGAAAAAGGCGCGAGAATTTGGCGCGGAGGGAATAGGACTTTGCAGGACGGAGCATATGTTCTTTGGTGAAGACAGGATTGATGATGTCCGCCAAATGATTCTTTTTTCCCGAGATGTCAAAATCTTAAGGGCGAAAATTGCGGCCATGGAAAAGGAGTTAGGAAAAGAAAGCAAAAAAAATGGCAACGCCAAAGATTTACAAAAAGAACTTGCAAAAGCGAAGAAAGCGTTGGAGAAACCATTAATGCTTTATACTTCCGCTCTGGATAAATTACTGCCAATGCAAAGGGATGACTTTGAACAAATATTCAAAGCTATGGACGGTCTTCCGGTAACGATACGACTCCTTGACCCGCCTCTTCACGAATTTTTGCCGCATGAAGATTCAAGCCAGAAAGATATTGCCAAAAAAATGAAGATAAGCCTGAAAGAGGTACAGGACAAGGTTGCCGCTCTACACGAATTGAATCCGATGTTAGGGCATCGTGGTTGCCGTCTTGGTGTCACATATCCGGAAATCTACGATATGCAGGTACAGGCCATCATTGAGGCCGCCTGCAATGTGAAGAAAGAAGGCGTTAAGGTGTACCCGGAAATCATGTTGCCAATAATTAGTACCGAGCGGGAATTTGAGCTTCTGAAAAATGACCTTTGCAATATTGCAAAAATGGTCATCCAGGAAAAAGGCATAGAGATTGATTTCATGTTTGGCACAATGATTGAATTACCGAGGGCGGCCCTGATTGCTGACAAGATTGCGAAACACGCCGAATTCTTTTCCTTTGGCACGAATGATCTTACCCAGATGACTTTTGGTTTTAGCCGCGATGATGCGGGTTCTTTTGTACCTGATTACATTGAAAAAGGCATTCTCGAGAAAGATCCCTTCCAGGTTTTAGACGAGGAAGGTGCTGGAGAATTAATCAAGATTGGCATTGTCCGTGGGCAGGTAACACGGCCCAATCTTAAAACTGGCATTTGCGGGGAGCATGGCGGAAATCCGCAAACTATTTCATTTTGTCATAAGGTGGGAATGGATTATGTGAGCTGTTCTCCATTCCGGGTGCCTATTGCTCGACTTGCGGCGGCGCAGGCGGCGTTGCAGCAGCCTGCATCACAAGCAACTGTCTAAACTTTTCTTATCTTGTTTAATTTTTTCAAGGATGGTCCTTAGATACTTAATTTAAAGGACCGTCCTTTTTATTTTTCATTAAAATAATATAGAATGATGTTTATGGCAGCCAACCCCAAAATCGTCACTCGCGTCGCCCCATCGCCTACGGGGCTCTTCCATGTCGGCACGGCTCGGACGGCGCTTTTCAATTATTTATACGCCAGAAAACACGGCGGCAAATTTATTTTAAGAATTGAAGATACGGACAAAGCTCGTTCGGAAAAAAAGTACGAGGAAGACATTGTAAACGGTTTAAAATGGCTCGGTTTGAATTGGGACGAATTTTACAGGCAGAGCGAAAGGACAGAGGTTTATAAAAAATACCTGCAAAAACTTTTAGACGTAGGCAAGGCATATTTGGACGGCAACGCGGTAAGATTTAAAAATCCGAACAAAAAAGTAGTTTTTAACGATATTATAAGAGGCGAGATTGCCACGCAGACGGACGACGTTGGCGATTTTGTTATCGCCAAGGATTTGGAAACGCCGCTTTTCCACTTTACCGTGGTGGTTGATGATTTTGAGATGGGCGTAACTCACATCATAAGAGGGGAGGATCACATCTCCAACACGCCGCGCCATATTCTTTTGCAGGAGGCGCTCGGTTTTAATATTCCTCAATACGCGCATTTGCCTTTGATACTGGGCACCGACCGCTCCAAGCTTTCCAAAAGGCACGGGGCCGCCTCCGTAAACGAATACCGCGAAGACGGATATTTGCCTGAGGCGATAGTAAATTTTCTGGCCTTTATAGGCTGGAACCCGGGCGACGAGCGGGAAATTTTTTCTTTGCCGGAGCTGGTCAAGGAATTTTCCCTGGAAAGAATTCAGAAGGGAGCCGGTGTCTTCAATATCGAGCGGCTCAACTGGTATAACAAAGAATATATTAAGAAAATTGAACCGGAAAAACTGGCTCAAAAATTGTTTGAATATCTGCCGGACGAATGGAAAAAAGAAGCGGAAAAAAATAAAGCTATGTGGCTGAAAATAGTGAACTTGGAAAAAGACCGGATTGAAAAATTGTCCGACATAAAAGGGGGGATTGGGTACTTTTTTAATAAGCCGGTTTATGAAAAAGACCTTTTGTTGTGGCGCAAAGAGCCGGATCTAGCTAATACTAAAAAACATTTAGAAGAAGTTGTCAAATCATTGAGCGCTGTGGATGAAAATAATTTTGAAGCGGATAAAATAAAGGAGGCCGTCTGGAATTTCGCGGAGCAAGAGGGAAGGGGGAGCGTGCTCTGGCCTTTCAGGGTCGCTTTGACGGGCCTGGAAAAATCGCCCGACCCGTTTGCCGTCGCTTCCATATTGGGCAAAAAAGAAACTCTGGACAGGCTCAAAAATGCCGCCGAAAAAATTTAACAAAATCCTCGCCGTTTTCCTCGCCGTTTTTGTTTCGGCCTCTTTTTCTTTTTATAATTTTACCGCCGAGGCCGCCCTCGTGGACGAATTGCGCCAAAAGATTAAAGACAACAGTTCCGAAATAGAAAAAATCCAGAAAGAAATAGAACAAATACAGAAAGATTTGCAAAGCAACGCCAAAGAGGCCGCCAGTCTTAAAGAAAAAATAAACAGCCTGGAAAAAGCTAAGAAGAAACTGGTCGCCGACATCAGCCTGACGCAGAAGCAAATCAAAGCGGCGGAGCTGAACATAGAAAAACTGGGATTTGAAATAAATTCCAAAGAAGAAGACATCGCGGGCAAAAAAGAATCGCTGGGGGAGTTTATAAGAACGATGAACGAGAGCGAGTCGGCCACTATTATGGAAATAACGCTCGCGGAAGACAATTTTTCCGACTTTTTCGGCAACCTCCAACGGCTGAACGATTTTAAAAGAGAAATAAACGACAGCTTGGAACGGCTCAAAAATCTGAAGCAAGGCCTGGAATCGCAAAAAAAAGAAGAAGAAAGCCAAAAGAAAAACATGGAAAGGCTGAAAGGGCAGTACCAGGACCAGAAAAAACTGGTGGAGATAAACCAAAGCAACACGGACAAGGTTCTTAAAGAAACCAAGAACAAGGAAACTAATTACAAAAAGCTTCTGGCCGACCGTCTGGCCAAGCAAAAGGCTTTTGAGGAAGAAATAAGGGAGCTGGAAGACCAGATTAAACTGGCTATTGATAAGAACGCCTTACCGCCAGCCGGCAGCGGCGTGCTCAAGTGGCCACTGGACAAGATCAGGATAACGCAGTACTTCGGCAACACCGAATTCGCTCTGGCCAACGCCAGCCTTTATAACGGAGGCGGGCATAACGGGGTTGACTTCGCCGCCGCCATCGGCACGCCGTTAAAAGCCGCCAGGAGCGGCGTGGTTGAGGGAGTCGGCAACACCGACGAGGCTTGCTACGGCGTCTCTTACGGCAAATGGGTACTCATTAGGCACGACAATAATTTGTCCACCTTATACGCGCATTTGTCGCTTATAAAGGTGTCCAAAGGCCAGCAAGTTGATGTTGGTCAGCTTGTGGGATATAGTGGAGACACCGGCTATGCGACAGGACCACACCTGCATTTCGGAGTATTTGCCACGGAGGGTATAGCGGTGCAGTCTTACAAGAGCAAGGTCTGCGGCACTAATATGATACTGCCGGTTAAAACCAAGAAGGACGCTTATCTTAATCCATTAAATTATTTATAAATAATATGAGAGGCTTCTTTAAATTATTTCTTATAATAATAATCGCTTTGGTCATATTAAGCGCCTTTAACATAAAAATTAAATACGTTTTTGAGAGCGATATCTTTAAAGAGAATCTGGCCTACCTATGGGGCCTTCTAAAATCGGCTTTTGGATTTATAAAGGGGTTGTTTTAGGCACAAGTGTCGGAAGAAGCGATTGTGCGACATTTGCAATGTACACACAATCGCGGCACCTTTTACGACACTATGTGTCGCAAAAGGTATATTGTGCGACGTGGTGTGTTAAAATAAAACGGGACTTCCCTATAACTACTGGGAAGTCCCTAGACATTAACGATTGGCAAAAAGATGTTTTTTGACGCCAATAGTGGCGTCAACATATTTCACCACCTCCTTTCTTTTGGTATTTATTGGGTTTGTTAATTCGTATTTGTTTTTGTGAGAGCAAGCCTGGTTTTTCTTTGAGAGATTATATCTCTCAATTCAATGAGTTTTTGGGGATGCGTTTTGTTCTTTCCGTGACCTTTGTTTTTGCTTGCGGTTATTATCATTTCGTTTTTTCTCCATTTATAAAATTAAAAATAAATTATAAACAAAAAACAAACAAAAACTCAAGTATTATTTATTATTGATTGCATTACCTATACCTACCACCGTCCTTTCGTAGTAGTAAATTTTTTATATTGTTTTAAAACGCCTTTTTCTCTTTCTTTTCATTTCCGGCGTCGCGCAAAACACGACGCTCTGGCGACCTGCTTTATAATCAGAACAAACAATTCTCCTTATACCTCTCTTTCTGTTCCCTTTCAAATAAAAAACATAGCACCTCACAATATAGCTCCTTTTTAAATGTGCCAGATATAAAGTAAGTACTTTTCGCTTAAAATAATACCAAAAAAAACCAAAAGTTTGCAATGCGACCATCAATTGTTATCATTTACGTATGCGCGTATCCTATTCCAGCATAGAGACCCTTAAAAACTGTTCGCTGAAGTATAAGTATCAAAATATAGACAAAATCAGGGCGGCCAAAGGCATAAACGCCCTTTTCGGCTCGGCTATACACTCAACGCTCAAGTTTATGTTTGAGAAGAACCCGTTATACCCCACCCTGGATCAGGTGCTGGACCATTTCCGCGAAATTTGGAATAAGAAAAAAATCCGCCAGCTGGCGGACGTCGACGAAGCGGCCGAGCAGGAAGAAAAAATAGACGAATCGGTGGAGGAAATGTTTTACAAAGACGGCATAGCCATTCTGCAAAAATTCTACAAAAACAACCCGCCCTGGAACTTCAACGTTATTGACATGGAATCGCGGTTTGAATTGGAGGTTGAAGAGGAAAAAACGGGCGAAAAGCACACCCTGTCCGGCATCATAGACCGGATAGACAAAAGTGACGACGGCGTTTTTGAGATAATAGACTACAAAACCGGCCGCAAACTGCCGCCGCAAAAAGAAGTGGACGGCAATCTCCAGCTCTCCGCTTACCTGCTGGGTCTTGTCAGCAAATGGCCGCACCTGGATCCGGAAAAAATAAAATTGAGCTTGTATTACTTAAAGCACGGCGAAAAAATTTCCACCAAAAGGACGAAGGAACAATTGGAAGAAACAAAAAATGTCATCCTGGGGGCGATTAAAGAAATAAACGAGAGAGTAAAAGACAACAACAACTTCCCGCCCTCGCCTTCCCCGTTATGCGATTGGTGCGAGTACAAGCAGATGTGCCCGATGTGGAGGCATCTCTATAAGAAATCTCAAATTATAAGCGCCAAATCCCAAGAAGAAATAAAAGAAATAATTAGGGAATATTTTACGCTCAAAGAGCAAAACAGCCGCAACAACGACCGCCTGGACGATCTCAAGACCTTTATTTTCGGCTTTATGGATGAGCAGAAAGTGGAAAGAGTTTTCGGCGACGAAGGCTATCTGACTAGGACGGTGAAAGAAAAAAACGTTTACGATTTGGAAAAGTTAAAAGAAATTCTGGAGAAATACGGCCGGTGGAAAGACATTCTGGAACCGGACGAGAAAAAACTGGACAAACTCCTCCCCCGCCTGTCGGAAGATTTGAAAGAAAAAATTCTCTCCATAACGCCGAAAAAGAAAGAAATAAGGTTGAATATGAAAAAGAAAGTCGCCCTTGATGAAGACGAAGAGGAAAAAAAAGAAGAATAATCTCAAAAATTTTTAATTCTTTTTCTTCTTCCTTTTCTCCGCTTCTTTCACTTCACTTTCGCTAAGGCCGAAATGATGGGCGATTTCGTGCCAGACGGTATCGCGGACGATTTTTTTGACGTCGTTTTCGTCTTTTGCCGTCTCCAGAATCGGCCCCATGAAAATGGTGATTTTGTCCGGCAAAATGCCATTGTAGCCGGAATCGCGTTTCGTTCTCGGCACGCCCTCATACAAGCCCAGAAGCGTCATGTTTTTACGCAAACGAAGTTTCTTTTTCTGCTCGGCCGAAGGCCAATTCTCCACCACAATCGCCGCGTTATTAACCAGGCGCAAAAACTTCTCCGGAATAGCCTTAATCCCTTCTTTCACCAACTTTGCAAAATCTTTTTTGAGCATAAAATTTGTTTACCAAGCGAATCAAGATATTTGACGATTTTTTGCTGTTCGGAGATTAATTTTGGTGTTTGTGGACAACAACTTGTTGACTTTTTAACCTTTGGGAGTATTATAATAATTGTCATTCGCAAACCGTCACGCTTCGTGGCGGTTTGTATTTTTATATATTTAAATGTCCTTTTTTATTTTCATTTTCCAGCTGTCAATATTTATAAAATGAACGTTGTTTTTGTTTTCTTTGATTAAATTTTTTAATTTGGTTGATAATCTTTTTGTATTTACTCCGGGCTTCCTGACGCCGGCATTAGAGGAAACAATATATACTTTTGTTCCCTTTTCAATAATTTTCTGTATTAAATAATCAAAATCTCCATCGCCTGTAAAAATTAGAAACTCTATGTTTGGTCCGGCGTGTTCCAGTGCGTCCACCGTCAGATCAACATCACAGTTTGATTTTTTGTTATAGCCCATATCCACTATCTCAACATTTTCCGCGCCGCAATTAACACATTTTATTGATATGGTTTTATCAGGTTTTTTATAAGAAAATATTGTTTTTGCCTTTACCACGCAACCGTTTTTAGACAGAAGTTCAAATTCCCTGGCTGTTTCTTCGTCGCCTTCATCTATGCCGGAATAAAAGAACACCTTTTCACACATCCATTTTTCTTTAAGATAAGCGCAGAGCTTATGCCAATCAACAACAAAACCAAGCAATTTTCGCGTAGTGCTTGCCGTATTTTGAACATCTATAAACGCAAATCTCCTTGTTTCAATTTTTCTTTCCATAAAAATATTACTTTAATTATAGCACAAACACCCCTCTCAAAACCGATTTTTCAAGCTCTTTTAGCTCTTTGTTTGTCTGCTCCTGCATAGCTCTAACCTTGCCGATTTTTTCGAATAGCGAATCAAGATATTTGACTATTTTTTGCTGATCAGAGAACGGAGGTATCAATATTTTCACACCTTTTACCAATTCGCTGTTTAAATTTTGCACAACTGCGCCACCAGCTAAAAAACTAAATTGATTATAAATTTCATCTGAACTTAGAAAATAATACATATACTCCTCTAAAATGTTTTTCCTTGGACGCAACAATAACCAGCCGTCATGTATGGCGCCAGTGGTCTTCATAATATACGGTCGTCCAAAACTCATAGAGTTTGTGAGGATAAGGTCGCCCGGCTTTACTATTCGTGTTTTTTTCATACCTTCTTTATTTATTTTTTCTTTTGTTTTATATATATATTTTGTTGAATTTGTCGCATCAGCTATTTTAATCCAGTTAATCCCGTCTTCTGCTTCGGTCAGATAATTTTTAATCGGACGAGGCGAACCACCGCGAGCAATATCACAAATCTCGCCTAAACTTTTCTCTTCCCACCCCTTCTTTTTCCCCTCTTCAAAAATTTTATGCAAAGCCGAAGGAATCAAGGCCGCGGCGTCCGCCATCGCCTCTTTCCGCAATTTCTTCGCCTCATCAATCTTCCCCATCAACCTTTCAATCCTCTCAACAATTTTCTTCTGGATTGAAAGAGGAGGAAGAGGGATTTCAAAATTTTTTATTATTGTTTGACTAAGATTTGGCTGAGCTCCACCCCATGCTTTATCTACTATTTTTTCTCTGATATTCAACAAAGAATAAAATAGATATTTATAATGTAAAACCTTTTCATTACAAACCATACCCGCAACAGCCTGATTGGTTGCCGCCGGTACATCTAAAATGCCTAGCTTTCCAGCCGTTGCGCCATACATGGCAAATAAAACGGTATTTTTAGGAAAAATTTTTGCGCTAGAATTTTTTAATGCTTTTTCAGATATTTTTTCTTCAGAGTTGTTAATATGCTGGCTGTCGTTCAACTCCCCAGATTTTAACCATAAAATATTCCCTTTATAATACTCTAAATTCCTTCGCGAAGGAGTTCCTCCGCTTGTTATAGATAGTATGCTTTTATCTCCTAATTTTTTTATTGTTTTGAAAGCCATGAATCAATGAACTCCAATAATTCCAAACCATTTTTGTGTAATTCTTGCCATTCTTTTTGATATTGTTTTACGCCCGTGTTTTTATCAATTGCTATCCTGATTTCACTCAGTAGCGCGTTAGATTGCTCAACAGTTGGCTGTGGCATAAGTTTCACTGATACACTTGAGCTGTGCATACTGAAATGAACATTATCAATTCGGTTATTTGGAATATCTTTTTCTTCTTTTCTTTTGTTTAAATAATCAGTCAAGGATTGGTTTAATAACACTAAACTATGCAGAGTCACAGCGGCTCCACTTTTACCACCTATTGTACAAGACCAATGAATGTTATTAATAGCCTCTTCAATATGCCCTTCTCCTAACGGAAAGCACCTAATGGATATTTTCTGATTTTCCAAAAAATTTTTAGTAATATCAGCTATAAGTTTTGTAAAATTATTTTTTTCTTGATGGCTCAGGTATTCAAAACGATCCCACTGCAAATCAAAATATTCTAACTTTTCTTTAATTTTATTGTCCAGCCAAAAATAATGGAGTGGAAAATCCAATCTTAAATTTTCTAATTTGTAAGACCTGCCAAGAAGATGGCAAGTATGCCATTTATAACCAATAAAATTATGTAAATCTTTCCTTAGGGGTATAATAATTTTTTCAATTGCTTCTTTTCGTTTAGACTTGGTATCTCTTTTTAAAGATTCTAAATAACCAAAAACAGCAATAACCAAAGCAACCATTGCAGATAAGATTGTGCCAATCGCTGACCACATATTCCAATCTGCCTTGTAGTCATTTAAAAAAGGAAAGATACTCCTCGTTAATCCATCTGCTTTGTAATCTAAATAAAGAATCCATGCGAAAACTATTGCAATAAATAATCCAAAAAACCAACCCGGCATTATGCTTTTTCTGAATTTTAATCTTAATTTTTGTACTTTGTTCATTTTTTTGTTGGGTAATTAGTTTCCATTTCATTAAAAAAAATTTTATTGAAAAATAAATATTTTATCAGAACAAACAAATAAAAGAGTTATGCTCTGATTGAAGAAACATTGCAAATGCTAATATCGCAAAGCCAATATATAAAAGTAGATATGTACTAGAAAAGAATTTGCCATCACCTTCAGCGTTTCCGGCTTGCTCCCACTTCTTCGGATAAATCGGGTCTTCTAGATCGTCAAATGTTTTCGGCGTATAAAGACCTAATGCCTTCTCAAGACGAACGACAACTCGCTGTTGAATAGAGAATCCTTTTTTTAAATCGCTCAAATACCTAAAACGAAGAGCCCAGAATGCTACCCCAAGCGCTATGAGGTAGAAAAACTTCCACTCTAACGCAATAAAAGAGTCGCTCTGTGAGATCCATCCGGCTACAGCAACCATGAACCCAAGAGCCCATACGCCAATATTTTGCACTCGTTCGCGAATTATGCGCATCGCCTCGTACCGCTCTTCAAGAGCGGCTATCAGCAC
Organism: Candidatus Paceibacter sp.; assembly: GCA_013360865.1. Classification (NCBI taxonomy): domain Bacteria; kingdom Bacillati; phylum Minisyncoccota; class Minisyncoccia; order Minisyncoccales; family Candidatus Paceibacteraceae; genus Candidatus Paceibacter; species Candidatus Paceibacter sp. Next base: position 27,383 of record JABWAS010000009.1, on the reverse strand, counting down.
ATCTTTTTTATAATTGTCGTTTGTATTTTTCATGTTTCCTTTATGTGGGACCAGACTTGAAGCGCAAAATCTTTCGCTCGCTCGTGGGTGCGGTATGGGCTGCCTTTGAATAACCAGTGAAGATTGCATACTTCAGCGTATTCATCAGCAATTTTTGCATCATGCATGTCCTCCCAAATCTTGTCGGCTACCGCCAATGCGTCTTCTCGATATGTCTTTCCAGAAAAATAATTGTTTGGTACGTTCCAGACAAGACATTCAATAAAGAATGAAGGCATATCGCCGCCCCGGAGCAAATTTTTTTCCTTTAAATCATTTCTGATGTTTTTGAATACTCGCACCACAGACTTGTATGCCCGGGCAGTCCTATCGTTTTTTGTTACGCCATTCTCGTAGTGTTGCTTCGGAAAGCTATAAATTAGATCATTTTTATCCGTACAGAGACCGATTCCGCTCGCCGAAATAACGCCATACGAACTAAAACGGTGATGCTCGAATGCCGGCACGATGTCAGCATTAACGCGCGACGAGTTGCCTTTTAGACGGATACACTTATTCTTTCGTTCAACGTTAAGTATGCCGAACTCGCTCTTCAACACATCATACACCTCCATTTTAAATTGAAAGTAAGTGTATTTGGCTTTAGCACGATATCGATTATAAAGTTGCTTGTCTGTCTCGCTAAGTCTACTTACATCAGGGTAGTAAGAATCCTTGTGCACCACGGCAATATCAATATCACTATCAAGCCGGATATTTGTGCGGTTGTGATGGGATCCTTGCCGGACAAAAGAAATCTTGTCACCAAAATGATTACGAAGTGCATCCGTAATTTGTCGTATAGACCTAGTGCATTTCTCACTCTCTGTGTCACTTGGCGGATTAGCCCACCTGTTAACCTGTTCTTCACTTATCATAGGCCTTATATCATTTTTCTATCTCCCTTAAAATTTTAATAATCTCCTCTTCCTTCCCCATCAACCCTTCCAGAATCTCCTCCGGAGATTTGCGGATGTAGTTTTCTTTTTTGTTCGGATTTTTGAGGTCTAGGTTATAATTTCTGGCTTTTATTTCGTCTATTGATACTTTCCAGGCGTTTTTGTTGTCTTCTTTTTCGCGGTTTTGCCACCAGTTTTTGACAACTGTAAACTCCTCGTCTTTTATCGGCCTGCCTTTGGTGTATTGCCTCAATCCTTCCGGCAAAGGCATTTGATAATACCAAACTTCTTTGGTAGGTTTTGCTTTTTCAAAAAACAACAGATTTGTATTTACTCCGGCGTAAGGGCTGAAGACTCCCGGCGGAAGCCGGACAATGGTATGCAGATTGCATTCCTGAAGCAGTTTTTCTTTAATGGCGCTTTTCACGCCTTCGCCGAAAAGCGTTCCATCCGGAAGCACTATCCCCGCTCTGCCTCCCGGTTTTAGAAGGTGGATAAATAAGACGAGAAAAAGATCAGCCGTCTCTTTGGTTCTGAAGGCCTGCGGGAAGTTGGCTTCCGTGCCATCTTTGACTACCCCGCCAAAAGGCGGATTGGCCACTATCACATCTACCCTGTCCTTCGGGCCGTATTCTCTGATCGGACGGGAAAGCATATCGGCTCTTTTAATCTGCTGAGGCGTTTCCACTCCGTGCAAAATCATATTGGTAATGGCCAGCAAATGCGGAAGTGGCTTTAACTCCACTCCGCGGATGGATGATTGAAGTATTTTTTCATCTTTGGCAGTCTTAACTTCTCCTTTGCCCCTTATATGCTCCAAGGCGCTCACAAGGAAGCCGCCTGTGCCGCAAGACGGGTCCAAAATTATTTCTCCCAATTTTGGATTAACCATTTCAACCACAAATTTTGTAAGCGGTCTTGGCGTGTAATATTCCCCCGCGTTTCCGGCGCTTTGCAGCTCTTTGAGCAAATGCTCGTAAATCTCATTGAAGTGGTGCTTATCTTCCTGTCGGTTGAAATCTATCTCGTTTATCTTGTTTATCACCTGCCGGATCAGTGTTCCGGACTTCATATAATTGTAAGTGTCTTCAAAAACTTCTTTGACGATAAATCCGCGCGGGTCGTCATTGGCGCCGAAAGAAAGCGATTTTAACTTTTTGAAAAGTTTATTGTTGGTGAAGTCTAAAAGTTCATCGCCCGTCATTCCTTCCGGGTCTTGCGCCCAATTCCTCCAGCGCAATTCGTTCGGCAACGGGGACCTGTATTTGTTGTCTATCAGCTCGTATTCTTTTTCTTTGTCGTCAAAAATTTTAAGGAACAAAAGCCAGACAAGCTGGGAAAGTCGCTGAGCGTCTCCGTCCACGCCGGCGTCTTTGCGCATAATATCTTGGATTGATTTGATGGTTGATTGGATAGGCATAAATTAATTGGCGTAGATTGATTCCTGTATTTTTTTGATAACTTCTAGATATTTTTCCCGCCCGCCGAAAATATTGTTGACTATTTCCATCGGCGTGCCAAATTGGGTAAACGGCGTAACGGAAAGGTCGCCGATATCGTCAATGGCGGTAATGCCCTCGTCGGCGTATTTGTCTACAAGCGCGTCTATTATTTCTCTCGCCCTGCCTTCGTATTTTGCGAAATAATCTTTTTTGTGGATATTTTTCGCCCTTTCCTTTCTTGTAAGCGGCGGTTTGCCATAAGCTATGTGGCAAATGAGGTCAAAAGGGTCAAGATTTTTTCCGGCTTCTTGCTCCAGTGCGTCAAAAATCACCCCTTTCTTTTCCAATTCTTTTATAATCGCTTCTTTTTTGTCCGATTTAGTCCAGGCATTAAGAAATTTATCAAGAGAGGCGTGTTCTTTAAGAATGTTTTTCTTGGTGTAATCTTTGAGCGATTCCGTAATAAGCCTCCCGTCCTCGCCGATGTACTGCACCCGCTCGTTGATAATCTTTACATCTATTCCGTTTACGAAATATTTTTTAGGCGCGTCTTTAATAATTCCGGCGCCATTAAGAACAGGGGTATCGTTTATCATTATTTCTTCCTGGGGATTATAGACGGTCGCGTCCTGTCCCGTTTCCGCTTCGGCGGGTGGGTTTAGCGGCTCGTTGTCTTTCGGCTGGTAAATTACCACCGGATCGCCGTCAAAATCCGGGTCGGCGAAAAGTTCGGTGGCGCCGCGGAAATCCATAATGGTGAAGTAAAATTTGTTGTAATCTTCCCTAAGGCGCGTGCCACGGCCGATAATCTGCTTAAACTCGGTCATTGAATTGATGTTGGTATCAAGCACTATCAGTTTGCAGGTTTGGGCGTCAACGCCAGTGGTCATAAGTTTGGAAGTGGTGGTTATAACAGGGTATGGGCTTTCCGGGTCTATGAAATTGTCCAGCTCCTTCTTGCCCTCTTCGTTATCGCCGGTAATGCGGACAATGTATCGGCGGTTTTCCGCCGCAAGGTCGGCATTTTCGTTTACCAAAGCTTGTCTCATTCTTTCGGCGTGGTTGATGTCAACGCAAAAAACTATGGCTTTTTGCACCCGGTCCGTTTCTTTGAGATATTGGGTTATCTTTTTGGCCACCAGCTTTGTCCTGTCGTCCAGGACGATATTTCTGTCAAAATCTTTGGTGTTGTAAATTCTGTCCGGAATTTCGTAGCCGTATTTGTCTAACTTACCTTCTTGCGGGCGATATCCTTCCACATCTCTGTCAATAATTATTCTGATGACTTTATACGGCGCAAGAAAACCGTCATCAATTCCCTGCCGCAGAGAATAAGTATATACCGGCTCGCCGAAATAAGTTTGAGTGGAAATATCTTTTGTTTCTTTGGGTGTGGCGGTAAGTCCGATTTGGGTCGCGCTTTTGTAATATTCAAGAACATCCCGCCACTGGGAATTATCTCTGGCGCTTCCCCTGTGGCACTCGTCCACGATTATCAGGTCAAAAAAATCCGGCGAAAATTGCTTGAAAATATTTTTCTCTTCTTCCAGTCCGGTAATGCCTTGATAAAGAGCAAGATAAATTTCATAAGACTTGTCCACTGTCCTGTTTTCAATCTTTGTCATCTTGTCGCCGAAGTGGCGGAAGTCGTTCATCATCGTTTGGTCGGCCAGAATATTTCTGTCCACCAGAAATAGAATTCTTTTTTTGGTTTTTGATTTCCAGAGCCGCCAGATTATCTGAAAGGCCGTGTAAGTTTTTCCCGTGCCGGTAGCCATTACCAGTAAAATCCTCTTTTGTCCTTTTGCTATTGCCTCTACCGTTCTATTGATGGCAATTTGCTGGAAGTATCGCGGGCTTCTGCCTCCAATCTCTTGATGATATTCCTGCTCCATTACGGCTTGTTGTTCGGAGGAAAGGCCTTTTGCTTTGATATATCTTTTGTAAAGCTCATCGGGAGACGGGAAATTATCCATTGATATTTCCGTTTCTTTTAAACCGTCTTTGGCCAGTTTGTTATGCTCCAGAAAGGCGTCTCCGTTCGTGCTGTATACGAAAGGAATATCCAGCATTTCGGCGTAGTTTAAGGCCTGTTGCATACCGGAGCCGACGGAATGATTATTGTCTTTTGCTTCTATGAGCGCTATCGGGAGATTGTTTTTATAATAAAGAATAAAATCGGCGCGCTTTTTCTCGCCTCTTGTCGCGAATCTCCCTTTGACGATTACTCTTCCCGCCGTGAAAGTTAGTTGCTCTCTGATTTGTTTGTGCAAATCCCAGCCGGCGTTGACAATCGCCGGCAAAACATATTTTGAGCAAATGTCCTGCTCGGATAAATTTTTCTTATCAACCCCGTTCATTGTTTTATAATTATACCATTTTTAGGCCAAAATACAAAGTTTTTCCGTTCATTTTTCAAACGGTTTTTGGCATAAAAAATCGCCGCCAGGTTTGGGCTGGCGGCGGGGTTTGTGGCGTTATTTTAATTTTATTCTATTTTATTTTGAGAAAAAATTTTTCAGTTTTTTGGTTGAAAGCCTATCAAGCGCCATGGAAACTTTGTTCCCGTCGCCATTTGTCATCTCAATAACAACCTGACTTCCTTTAGCCGTAAAAACCGCTTTCTCCCCTTTGCCATTGGTTATTCTTATTTCGCCTTTCATAAATTCTGCTCGTTGCATAATTTTCTCCTTATAAACTAAAAAGTTTTGTTAAAGTAAAATATGCCTGCAAAAATTTAAGCATAATTAAACCGCTAAGTCCACAAAAAATTTTATCGTTTTATTAAGAAAAAATGTACGCACTCCCGAACGATCGTCTAAAATTGCGGACATTTTTTACTCTTCAAACTTTTTTCTGGAGTTCCAGTAGGCGCAATGGTCGCAAATTTTGCTTGATTTTGGAATAATGGCGCTGTCCAGGCATTTTTTGATTTTGAGCAAAATCCCTTCTACCCAGGAATCTTCCCCTTTGTGCGCTATCAGATTGATGTCAAAATCAATTCTTTTGTCAAAAGCCTTCCGGTCCATTTTGCCGGTGCAGTAAACAAAGTAGCCGATGTCCGAAACTTTATATCCGTTTTGCCGCAGCAGCCACTGGTACACCTCCATCTGACGTTTGTAGCCGCTCTGCCATTCTTTATCAAGCTCTTTTACCGCCTCGTCTTTGGCGGTGGCCTTATAGTCAACGACGATGTATTCCCCTTCCCCGTTTATCCACAAATCGTCAATTGCGCCGGTAACCAGTAAACCCGTCGGCTTGTGCAAGAATTTTATCCCGCCAAAATTTCTCCGCCATTCGTCCAACTCCTCGTGAGCAACAGGCCTCGCGTCCAACCCGTATTCTTTTTGCAGCGGATGCTGTTCGTTCTTAGCGCGATGAATGTCAAATTCCTGCTTGAGCAGATGGTCCACCGCGCTGTTTAAAGCGAATGGGAAACCGGGCACCCGCTTTACCCCCAGCTTGTTGTCCAGATAAAAACACCTCGGACACTCCAAAAACAAGTCAATTTTTGTTTTCCCGCCGTAATTCCACGACTCTCCCCTGTTTGGCTTATAATACTCGGACATAGGATTTTAGAATTATATCATAAAATAAAAAGGCGGCTTGCTTTAGATTACGCAAGACCGCCTTTTGGCTGAATTTTGTTTATCTTAACTTAATCTTCCCGGTTGCCGAGTCCTGGGCGAGCTGGGCTCAAATATTCTACCCCATGCGAACCTCCACAGGGATCATTGTACACCGACTGTATTATGGCGAACTGGCCCCAAATTTCAGGACCAATTTCTACGCCGCTTTCGTCGTGCCATATTCCGCCAACCAAAACATCGGTGGCTGAAACAGCGACGATTTTCACGAAATAAGTGTAATGGCACTCATTGCCATCGGCGTCATAATAATCGCCTTCCACATTGTTGGTCAGCCATGCTCCTGAGTCTATATAGCTGGAATGTCCGAAGTGCCGGTCCAGTTTTCCGTCTCCGTCGCAATCTTTGTTGGACAACCAGGCGTCGTTCCACTTCATCATAAGCTTGTCATCAACATAGTCGGCCGTGTCGCCCCAGTACGTCCCATCAAGCACCCTGTCCGAGCCGTCGTAGGTGCCGTTAAACTTATGCGCTTGATAGTTATACCCAAATTGGTCGTAGCCAGTTTGGATTGTGTTTCCGGCGGAGTCAACCAATGTTCCGCTTTGGATGTTTACGCAATCCGCCAGCACAACCTCAGCCGATACCGAAAAAAATAAAATTACAGCCAAGAGCGAAATAAATTTCTTCACCACTCACCTCCTGAAACAAAAAGATTAAATTAAGATAAAATAAAAAATTATTTCTCCTCCTTTCTGTTGTTAATGTTCTAAAATAAGACGAAAATCTTATTGCGGTATTCAAGCATATTTAAATTATTTTGTCAAAAATTATTTCAGTCCCCTGCAATTGGCTGCCGGTTCGTAGCCCGATTTTTCGGCTTCTTCTTTGGTGGCAAACCAGACGCGGTTGCTTTCTTTTATTTTTTGCGCCGATTCGCACCATGCGTAATAATATTTTTTGCCGTTTTTAGAGGCGACGAATATTTTATCTTGCGCTTGCGTCGACACCGGACTTCGACGAGTCTCGTCGAAGTCCGGTGTCGACGAGGCACTTTCTATTATTATCGGCGTTTTTTCTTCCCGGATTTTGGATAGACGGCCCAAACCAAAACTTATGGCCGCCACCAAAACGATAACGGCGGCTAAGAATAAGTCCCTTTCATTGACTTTCAGCCATTCTTTCGCCCTCTTGCAAAGGTTTGTCATTTCTGATAACATACTAAATATTATAGTAATATAAATTATTCTTTCAGTCATCAAAAATTTTACTGACCTTCCAGGTTGAAGCAACCAGGCAGGACCGCAAAATTTTTAGAAATTATGGCACACGTAAAAGCCGGAGGTACAACACATAACCTAAGAGATTCCGCTCCTAAATATCGCGGGATTAAGATTCATGACGGCCAGACCGCGAAGGCCGGTTCTATTATCGTCCGCCAGAAAGGGGTTAAGATAATGGCCGGCAAAAACGCCAAGATGGGCAAGGATTGCACCATCTTCTCTCTTAAAGAAGGCGTCGTTAAATTCACTGACGTTAGAAAAGTCTCTTACGACGGCAACGTCAAAAGGAAAAAAGTCGCCAGCGTCGTTTAAGAAAATCCGAAGCACGAAGCACTAAATCCGAAACAATATTAAAATTCGAATAAAAAAATTTAAGATTTAAAAATTTTAAATTTGTTTCGAATTTCGATATTCGGATTTCGAATTTTTTACAGTTTTTTACAGCGGCAGGATTTCTATTTCAAACTCTTGATTTTTGACTTTGGCTTTGTGGACGCCGAGCTCCTTTAAGTGCTCCGGCATTTCTATCATTTTTGCCGGAATGTCCAGGCGGTGTTCTTCTTTCAGCCTCTTGCTTATTTCTTCGGCGCGGATGTTGGAGAAAAGATGGCCTTTTTCGTTGGCTTTTTCTTTGAGGGTGATTTTTACGCCGCTCAATGCTTTGATGTTTTTTTCCATAATGTCTTCCGTTATCTTTCTTTCTTCCTCTTTTTGTTTCTTGATTTTCTCCGCCGACATTACCGCCTGTTCCGTGGCGGCCTGCGCCAATTTGCGCGGAAAAAGAAAGTTGCGCGCGTAGCCGTCGCTGACGTTTTTAACCTCGTGTTTTCTGCCCACCCCGGACACGTCCTGATTTAGAATTACTTTCATAGTTTTTATTTTACTTGGACATCTGATGTCCAAGTGGTTTTGCTTATAATTTACCCCAATTCTTGACCACCTCTATCGCCTTTTCCATTTGGGGGTCTTTTTCGGCTTCCACGTCTTTCTTGGTTATTTCCACCTTGTAATCCGGTTCCAGGCCGAGGTCGGAGATGGAACGGCCATTGGGGGTTAACCATTTGGCGATAGTGAGCTTGAGCGAGGTGTCCGGCGTTATCTCAAACAATTCCTGCACCGAACCCTTGCCGTAAGTTTTTGTTCCGACGAGCTTGGCTTTGCCGTGCTCCTGCAAAGCGCCAGCCATAATCTCGGAAGCGGAGGCGCTGCCCTCGTTGACCAATATCGCCAAAGGAAGATTTTTAAAGACATCATAGCCTTTGCTGCGAAAGAGATTTTCTTCTCCGCTGGCGAATTTTTCCCTGGCTACCACTTCTCCCGCCGGCAAGAACCAGCTGGATATGTCCACCGCCGATTCCAAAAATCCACCCGGATTGCCCCGCAGGTCTATAATGAGCTTATCTTTGCCGGAATAGACGAAGTCTCGGATGGCCTGGCGGAATTCTTTGTCGGAGTTGCCGGAGAAGCTGTAAAGCTTGATGACGAATATGCCACCCGGCAATTGCTCCGTGTCCAAAATAGGCACGGTGATTTTGGCCCTCGTTATTTTAAATTCTTTAGGCTCGTCCTGGTCTTTCTGCAATATCAGGAGGGCGACCGTAGTGCCTATCTCTCCGCGGATGAGCCGAGCCGCTTCTTCCGCGCTCATATCCAAAGCTTCCTTATCGCCAATTTTTAAAATTTTGTCGCCCGCTTTAATGCCGGCGCGATAAGCCGGAGTATCTTTAAGCGGCGCTATTACCGTGACGTAGCCTCCTTTAACCCCTATTTCCATTCCCACGCCGCCGAAGTCGCCTCTGATGTTTTCCTCAAATTCTTTCGCTTCCTGCGGCGGGAAGAACACTGAATGCGGGTCGCCTAATGATTTTGTCAGCCCTTCCACGGCGCCCCAGACAAGCTTCTGGTCGTCCGCGTCGCCGGCGGAAACGTATTTTGATTTGATGACAGACCAAGCCTTCCAGAACGGAGAAAAATCAACCTCGGCCGGCTTTTCCGTCTCTTTATTCGCCAAACCCGTCACTATCTCCACATCCGGTATCTGTGAATAACCGAAGTAAGCTCCGGCGGAAAAAATCAATAAAGCCGCCAAAAAGCAGCTTATCCAGGTAAAAAGTTTTTTTCTTTTTTGCATAATTTCCATTCTACATCAAAAAAGTTATAATTAAAACAATCCTCGATGTCGGACGTCGAGCTTCGACGTCCGACATCGAACCAATAACGCAAATTATGATTTCTTCCCACAAGCGCAAAAATCTTTCCTGGACGGATTTGGAGTCGCCCACGCCGGAAGAGGTTAAAGAAGTGATGCAAAAATTCGCCATTCCGCCCGCGGTGGCCGACGAGCTTCTGCGCCCCACAGTCCGCCCCAAGGTTGACGCTTACGACAAATTTATTTATCTCGTCCTGCACTTCCCTGTTTATGATATCGTTAGAAAGACCAGCTCCCCCTGCGAAATAGACTTTATCGTCGGAAAAAATTTCATAATCACCACCCACTACCAGTCCATCATTCCTCTGCACGAAATGATAAAAACTTTTGAGGTTGACTCTCTGATGGGAGAAAAGAATATGTCCAAAAGCACCAGCCGCCTGATGTTTCTCATCATCCGGCATTTATACGACTTCGCCTTGCGGCAGCTGGATCACGTCCAGGAAAAAATATCCATTATAGAAGAGCATGTGTTCAAAGGGTTGGAGAAAGAGATGGTAAAGGAAATTTCTTTCGTTCAGCGGGACATTTTGGAGTTTGAGCGGTCGGTGCACGCGCATAAAAGTGTCATGGCGTCGCTGGAAGCCATAGACGGAAAATTGATGGGCGAGGAATTCCAACGCTATTTGAGAATAATTGAAGGAGAGCTGGGTCGGGTTGAGAGCTTGCTGGACAATTCCCGCCAGGCCATAGAAATTCTGCGAGAAACAAACAATTCCCTGCTCTCCAACCGCACTAATGAGATTATGAAAACTTTGACCATCATGGCTTTTATCACCTTTCCGGTAATGTTCTTGTCCAGTCTGTTCAGTATGAACACCAACTCTTTGCCTATCGTCGGGAAAACCGGAGATTTCTGGATAGTGGTATTTTTGATGATTGCCGCCGCCGGCGCGACCTTCTCCGTATTTAAAAAGAAAAAGTGGCTGTAAGTAGATATAAAAGAGCCGAGAATTAGGCTTCTAATTCTCGGCTCTTTTAATGTACTTTATTTACCTTCCTGCTTGTTTATATACACAAGTTTTGCTTTCCAATTTGGTCCTATTGCCATGAGGACATTGGAAATAACATCTACCACTACCTTGTCCCAATTGAACAAAAGCCCTTTCTCAATAAAAATCTCAAAGTTATCAATTTCAGCATAACTAACGCCGGACACTCTCCCCACCATCTGGCCGATTAAACGCAAAAGATTATTTGAGTTGCGAACGGTGTTATCGTCTTCTACGGCAATTTCAACTTCGGCTTCGGTGTCGTCGTCTTCGTGAAGACTTTGAATTTCGCCGGCGCTGGCAATAATAGGCAACTCCATTAATATCTCAACACCATCAAGAGTTTCGGACAATCTTCGCTTAAAGTGAATTGATATGCTGTTCTCGTCGTGCTGCACTAGCGCGTACTCTAAAATCTTGTCAACCATGTCCCCCTCCTTTTGTTCGTCTTGGTTTTTATTTTTAAAGTTAAGGAACTTCTGCCGCTAGCTTTAATATTATTATGATTAAACGCCATGTCAATTTTGCGCTTGCTCCCGACATTGTGTATTATTTAAGCAATACTTATGTCCGACGAATTCAAATCTTTGTCCGTGAGAATCCCGCCCCACAATCTTGAGGCGGAAAAATCTGTTTTGGGGGCGCTGATGCTTGAGCCGAAGGTAATGGACGTGGTGGTGGATATTCTTCAGCCGGAAGATTTTTACCACAACAAACATCAGGCGATTTACGAAGCAATAATGGACCTGCACTCCAAACGGGAGCCGATAGACGTTCTCTCGCTTTCCAACCGGCTTAAAGAAAAAAAGCTTTTGGAAAACGTCGGCGGCAGCGCCTACCTCGCGGAACTGGTCAATTACGTGCCTACCGCCAGCAACGCCAAACATTACGCCGAGATAGTCCACAAGAAAAGCGTCCTGAGGGACCTGATAGAATCCTCCAGCCACATCTCCCAGCTCGGCTACAAAGAGGAGGAAGAGATTGACTCCCTTCTGGACGAAGCGGAGAAAAAGATATTCAGCATCGCCAGAATGTCATCCAAACAAAGATTTGTGAATATGAAGACATCCATGATGGATGCCTGGGAGAGGTTTGACAAGCTGCATAAGTCCAAGGGCGAACTGCGAGGCACGCCGACCGGATTTTCCGAGCTGGACAATTTGCTGGCCGGATTCCAGAAATCAGACCTCATCATTCTTGCCGCCCGGCCTTCCATGGGTAAATCGGCGCTGGCTTTGGACATTGCCCGCAACGTGGCCTGTAAATATAGTATACCTGTGGGCATCTTTAGTCTTGAAATGTCCACCCAGTCTTTGGTGGACAGAATGATCGCTTCGGAAGCGCACGTTGACTCGTGGAAATTGCGTACCGGCAAACTTTCCAGCGAAGAAGAGTTCACCAGGATAAGAGACGCTTTGGACAGGCTTTCCACCGCGCCGATATTCATAGACGACGAATCATCCGTAAACATTATGCAGATGAGAGCCAAAGCCAGGCGGCTGCAGGCGGAACACGGCCTTGGGCTTCTGGTCGTTGATTATCTCCAGCTTATGGTGCCGCGGCAGAAGTCCGACAACATGGTCCAGCAGATAACGGAAATTTCCCGCTCGCTCAAAGGATTGGCCAAAGATCTGGAGGTACCGGTGCTGGCGCTGTCGCAGCTGGCCAGAGCGGTGGAATTGAGAAATCCGCCCATTCCTAAACTGCACGACCTGCGCGATTCCGGCTCAATTGAGCAGGACGCGGACGTTGTTATGTTTATTTATCGGGAGGATAAATACAAACCGGACACGGACAGAAAGAACATAGCCGAGATTCACGTTGAGAAGCATAGAAACGGCCCCACTGGAAAAATAGACCTGTATTTTAATCCGGAAAAAGTCAGCTTCAGCGGCATAGAAAGGGGCGATTTTGGAAGTTTTTAATCCGAGCCCAACTGAAAAATGAACCTGGAAAAGTTAATTGAAATGTTTTTAAAGTTCCCGGGCGTCGGGCCGCGCCAGGCCCGGCGGTTTGTTTATTTTCTGGCCGGAGAAAATAAGGGTTTTGTTGATTCCCTGTCCAAACTCATTGCCGAAATAAAAAGCGGAATGAGGCAGTGTGAATCTTGTTTTCATTATTTTGAACAGGGAAACTTGGAAGTTTCGCTTCCAAGTGGAAGCAAAACTTCCAAGTGCAAAATTTGCGCGGGTATAGGACGTGATGTTTCCTTGTTGATGGTGGTGGAAAAAGACGTTGATTTGGAAAATATAGAACGGACGCGTGTTTTTAACGGAAGATATTTCGTGCTTGGCGGCGTGGTGGAATTAAACGGCGGCGGAAAAACTGAAAATGTCCGGCTCAAGGAGTTGTTTGAAAAAGTTAAAAAAGAAAAACCGCGGGAAGTTATTCTGGCCACCGGCGCCACGACGGAAGGAGAAAGCACCAATCTTTACATCAAAAGACTGCTGGAGCCGTTGGGGGTTAAGATAACGAAACTCGGACGAGGCCTTTCCACTGGCGCCGAATTGGAATACAGCGACAGCGACACCATAGAAAACGCGCTGGAAAACAGAAAATGAGTTATTTATAAAACCGTCCTCACTTTTAAGCGATAGCAGTAAAATGAGGACGGTTTTATTTATTTGCCAGAAATATTTGGGATTACTTTATCTCTTCTATTTGGACTTCCGTAAACGGCTGGCGATGGCCGGCTTTCTTGCGGGATCGAGTTTTGGATTTGTATTTTAAAATCGTGATTTTGTCGGCCCGGCCGTTTCTCAGCACCTTGGCGGAAACGGAAGATCCGGCAACCTGGGGTTTGCCCACTTTGATGTTATCTCCTTCGGCAACAAGCAACACTTTGTCAAAATTAACAGTGGCGCCTTCCTGTGCGTCTGCGTCGTTTAATTTTTCCACCTTTATTTTTTGGCCGGCTTTAACCAAGTACTGCTTTCCGCCGGTCTGGATTACCGCTAGTTTGTCGTTCATAATTAAGCCTTATATTACATCAAAATAAAATTTCCTCCGGCTTATCCAAAACCTGCGGCTCCACGCCGATAGCCGCGCCGGTTATACGCAAAACGTCTTTGTCTATCTTGTTTAATTCTTTGTACGAGCTGTTGTAGGTGTTTACGGTGGTGGCCAGATTGGCGCCGAGCTTCTTCATGTACTCTTCGTAGGCGCCGAGGTGGCGCGACAAATCCTCCACCCTCTTTCTTATCTCCTTGGCCGATTCTTCTATCTGCAAAGCCTTCAGCCCCTGCAAAACCGTCTGCAGATAAGCCAAGAAAGTCGTGGGCGAGGTGATGATGACTTTCTTCTGTTTGAAGGCGTATTCTATGAGGTCAACGGTGGAGGTTTTGACGGCGCCGACCTGGTTTATAAGCAGGTCGTAAAAAATCCCTTCTGAGGGAATGAACATAAAAGCGAAGTCGGTGGTGCCTTCGTTGGGTCGGATGTATTTTGATGTTTCGTCAATCCTGTTTTTCAAATCCTGCTTGAAGGTTTTTTCCAGCTTCTCTCGCTCAGCCGCGTTTGTTTCCTGCACTATGCGGTTATAGTTTTCCAGCGAGAATTTGGAATCTATCGGGATTATTTTGTCTTTGACGAATACCGCCGCGTCCACGATGATGCCGTCTTTAAAACCGTATTGCATCTGGTAGCTCCCGGGCGGCAGAACGTTTTTCAGCACTGTTTCCAGATAATATTCCCCCAACACTCCTCTTTGCTTGGGGTTGGTTAAAATATTCTGCAGATTTTGCAACTGGCCGGCGAAGCCGACGACTTGCTTGTTTGTTTCGTCCAACTTGGTGAGCTTTTCCGTCACTTCGGAAATAATTTTGGCGGAGTGGCCGATCTGCGACTGCATCGCTTTGGTGGACTCCCCTATTCTTGTGTCTAATGTGTTTCTGATGTCCAAATTCGTCCGGTGCAGCGCCTCTCTTAATTCTCTGAGCTGGTTTTGCATCAGCATTAACCCTTCGTTTTTTTCCGGCCCGGCCGCTTCCCTGCCCGCCAGCATTTTCTTCATCATCAGCCAAAAAACGACGGCCAAAACAGCCACCGCGCCGATTAAAACCAAAATTATCGTAAAAATTTCCGGCATGATTTGATTTTACTCTGATATTAAGTTTTTGATAATCTTTATCATTGTTTCCTTATCATTGTTTCCTTTTCTTTCGGTTGGCTTTCGGCAATAAGAAGCGACAACGCCACAAGGGCGTTGTCGTTTATTTTTCTCTCGCCGGATTTTTTGAAGAGATAGTTTACTTTGTCTAAAAAATAAACAAACAAAAAGGCGGCGGAACGTTTATTTCCATCAGAAAACGGATGATCTTTAATCACAAAATAAAGAAGATGCGAAGCCTTGTCTTCTATTGATGGGTATAATTCTTTTCCGCTGAATGTTTGATAAAGCCCTCGAACTATTCCTTCAAAACTTCCATCTCTCTCGCTCCCAAACAAATCCCCCGCTTCTTTTTTGGTCATCAATTCTTTTCTCAATTCCTTTATTATTTTCAGACAATGTTCATAAGTGAGAATAAATTTTGTTTTCCCTCTTTTTAATTCTTTCAGCTCTCCTTTGTCATATTGTTCAAGAATTGTCAGCGTTTTGGCGTAATTGGACAACAAGTTTAAGATTTCGCCTTCCTGCCCGCTTAACATTTCTTTTTTGGATTTCTCTTGCAAAAAAGAAATAGCAGTTTGCAGTTCTTGAAATTTTTCTTGCGCTTCCAATAACCTTTTCTCATTTACGGCATAGCCTTTAACTAGATATTGTTTTAAAACATTTGTCGCCCATTTTCTAAAATGGATTGCGCGAGCGGAATTTGTTCTGTAACCAACGGCTAAAATAACATCTAAGTCGTAAAACATCACCGGCTTGTCAGAATTTGCAATGTGCAAAAAATGCACATTGCTTTTTTTGTCCACTTCTTGATCTTTAAAAATAGCTTTGATATGTTTGGCTATAACCGACCTGTCTTTTCCAAACAAATCGGCAATCTCATTCTGCCTGAGCCAAACTGTTTCTTCTTCAAAATGCACTTTCAATTCAACCTCATTTTTTGAAGTTTTATAAATTATTATCTCCCCTTTTTTGAAATCATCTTTTTTCATTATCCACCGCAATTATAGCACAAAAACAAAAGGGCAAATTGCTTTTTACGCAATCTGCCCTTTGAGTACTTAACGATTCCTTAGTTGGCCCAAGTTTTGTTTTTCATCCTAATTTTAATTTCAACCAACTTATCGCGGATTAAATTGAATTCATTTTGTATCTCTTTTAATTCGCGATAGTTTTTTGAGTCCGAAAAACCATCGCGTTCAATGACTAATATTTTTCCATTTATTTTTTTGGCCAATTCGTTTACCTTAGCTATTAGCTCATCATTAAGATAGAGGGGTGTGTTTGTTGTTTCGTTTATATAAACAAACCCGGCAAATAAACCGCACACAAATAAAGCAAAAAATAAAAAAGCCAAAAAATTGCTACATTTACTCTTTTTTTCAGCACTCCTGTCGGTATTATCAACTGCTCTTGTTTCAGCCATATTCTTCCTCCTCTTTCTGGTCCCGCCAGATGTCGGTCGCCTATCGGCGAAACTTTAAATGATCAAATTTATGAGAAAATTATACACAATTCTAACAAAAAGTCAAGGATTTTGGATAATTATGCTTTATTTGTTAAGTTTTTTGATTTGTATTCCGAGTTCTAACAATTGCTCTTTTCCTATTTCACTTGGACTGTCCATCATCGGATCGCGGGCGTCGCCGGTCTTGGGGAAAGCGATAACTTCGCGGATGTTCGGTTCGTTTTGTAAAATCATCATCAGTCTGTCCAATCCTAAAGCGATTCCGCCGTGCGGAGGCGTGCCGGAAGAAAAAGCTTTCAACATATGGCCGAAATCCTGCCAAATTTTTTCTTTTTCAAAACCCATTATCTCAAAAACTTTTTCCAAAGCTTCCGTCTTGTGATTTCTGATGCTCCCCCCTCCCGCTTCAAATCCGTTTAGGGCAATGTCGTACTGAGTAGTCAAAATTTCTCCGATATTTTTTTTCTCCATCAGCATTTCCATATGTTCTGGTTTGGGCGCCGAAAAAGGATTGTGAGTGAATGTCCAGCCACCCTTGTCGGTTTTTTCAAAAAACGGAAAATCAATAACCCAGCAAAACGCCAGCAAATCCGGATTGTTTTTATCTTCTCTTAAATCAGGCTTGTCTGAATTGTATTTGCCCATCGCTTCTTTGTAAGAAAGAACAGGAAAAGGAATTTGCTGAATTTTCTTTTGCGGGTACAACTCTTTAATTGTCGATATAAGCATTTCCTCTATCAGATTCATTACATCTTTCTTCGCGACAAAACTCATTTCCAAATCAAGTTGAGTGAACTCCGGCTGTCTGTCTCCTCTTGTGTCTTCATCTCGCAAACACTTGGCAATTTGAAAATATTTTTCCATCCCCGCTGACATTAAAAGCTGTTTGTATTGTTGGGGCGATTGAGGCAAAGCATAAAATTTCCCGTTATATAATCGGGACGGCACGACAAAATCTCTCGCCCCTTCCGGCGTGGATTTGGTAAGGAGCGGCGTTTCTATTTCAATAAAATTTTTGTCCGACAAGTAATTCCTGAAAAATTTGATGACCTCGTGCCGCATTCTTAAATTTTTCTGCAGACGGTTTCTTCTTAAATCAAGATACCTGTTTGTTAACCTTGTTTCTTCATTCACTTCGTGTCCATCATTGTTTATTTCAAAAACGGGAGTGACAGCTTCGTTTAAAATATTTACATCCAAAATCTCCACCTCCACTTCGCCCAGTTCTTCGTTTTTGTTCACCATTTTTTCTGGCCGCTTGTTTACTTTGCCTACAACCTCAATCACCCACTCCGAACGAAGTTTGCTGGCCGCCTCGTGCGCCTCTTTATGATTAGGCAAGGCCACCATTTGGACTTTGCCGGACACGTCGCGCAGGTCAATGAAAATAAGCTTGCCGTGGTCGCGGCGGATATCCACCCACCCGGCGATTTTTACCTCCTCGCCGATTTTATTTTTGAGCTCTTTTATGTATATTCGTTCCATTGCTAAAAGCTTAGCATAATTTTCCGTTTTTTAAAATAAAAAAGCCGGGCGCTATTTCTACCCGGCTTTTATCCTGTAAATTTTAAACCCATGCTTTATCTTTATAAGGAGGCGCAATCGCATTTGCCGTCCAAACATTTAAGCATATTCTCAAACCTGTTTTTAAAATCGCTGTAAGTGCGATTTATAAAATGATTTACGCCAAGTTCCCTGTATAAATTTCTTATTTCTTCAATGGTTCCGGGATTAAGCCCGTCTGATATTACAACCTTGTTTTTCAAAATATTTTTTATCTCCGGATTTTCTAATACATCCAGAGTCTCCTCGTCCGTGGCCATTGCTGTCCCGGCATAAAATTTTTCCGGAGCAAAGTGGCTTAATTTATGGCCGATTACGAGGATATCAAAATCGGTATTTTTAATTTTCTTAACGGCTTCCGCGACGGTACTTATTGCTTCCGGGGAATCTCCATTTACTATCACCAGCGATTTTACTTTGTAGTGCCTTCTGAATGCTTCAAAAAGCATTACAATTGACTCATTGTTGTTTACTACAAGCACTTTCTTGTTATCCATGCATCCCGCCTTTCTTTTTTAAGATGTGATGGGGTAAATTTAAAACTACAGCTTTAACTAAAGTACCTTAAAATATTATTATTGTCAAATTCTTTCTGCGGTTTTTATATTGAGCAAAGCCAGGCCGTTTTTTATGACGGCGGCCACTGATTTTACCAGCGTTATCCTGGACGCGCGCAGTTTAGCGTTCTCCGTGCCGATTATGGAGACTTCGTTGTAGAAATGATTGAACAATTGCGCCAGCTCTTCCAGATAAACGGCGATAAGATGCGGCGCGTCGCGCTTTTGCGCGCTTAAAATCACCCGCGGGAAAAACATCATCTTTTTGGCCAGCGCGAACTCGCTGTCCTTCTCAAAGACCGGATTGGAAATTTTACCATCAAGGCGACGCTTTGACATCAAGGCGTCGCCTTGATGGTCTGGATATCCTACTTTTCTAATGATTGAATTTATCCGAGCGTAAGTGTATTGCAGATAAGCGGCGCTGCCGCCCTCAAAATCAAGCATTCTTTCCCAATCAAAAGAAATGTTATTCTGGCGCGATTGCCGCAGGTCGTTGTAGATTACTGCTCCCACTCCGACAATCTCCGAAATTTCCTCAATTTCCTTTTCGCTCAATTCTCTGTTTTTTTGCCGCAAAATTTCTTTTGACTTTTCAACCGATTGCTTCATCAACTCCTCCAGCTCTATCAAAGTGCCTTTGCGGGTGGACATTTTTTCGCCGCCGGACAAAACCAAACCAAAGCCGATGTGTTTGGCTTTGGCGCCGTCTGTGTATCCGAGCGTTTTTGCCAGCGCGAAAAGCTGTTTGAAGTGCAAGGACTGCTCTTCGCCGACCACATACAAAATTTCATCCGGCTCAAAAACTTCCATCCTAAAAATCAAAGTGGCCAAATCCCTGGTAATATACAAGCCGGAATCGTCTTTTTTGCGCAGCAAAAACGATGGCAGGCCATCCAATCCTTCAACCGCGACCGCCTTGGTTTCAGAATCAATTTTGGCCAGTTTTTTGTCCAGACATTCTTCAATTATTTTATCCGTTTCTTTGGCGAAATAACTTTCGCCGATGTAAGTGTCAAAGCTTACGCCGAGCTTCTTGTAAACTTTTTTAAATTCGGCAAGGCTTATTTTTCTGAATTTTTTCCAGAGCCGCAGCAGCTTTTCGTCGCCCTCTTCCATTTTTTTGAATATAGCGCGGGCTTCGTCTTCCAATTTTGGATTTTTTTCCGCCTCTTCATGGAACTTTACGTAAAGATTGTTGAGCTCGCGGATCGGGTCTTGGGCTATTTTCTTTTTGTCGCCCCATTTTTTGTACGCGTAAACAAGTTTGCCGAACTGCGTGCCCCAATCGCCTAAATGGTTGTCCTTTATCACTGAACAGCCTGTCGCTTTGTAAATATTAGCCAGCGCCTGGCCGATGACAGTGGAACGCAAATGCCCCACCCCTATCGGCTTGGCGATGTTGGGGCCGGAATAGTCTAGCAATACGGCCTTGCCGGCGTTGGCGTCGCTTTGGCCGAATTTTTCTTTAAATTTGGCCGGTTGCGCCGCGGCCAGCGAATAGACTTTTTTCTTGTTTAAAAACAGATTGACGAACGGTCCGGCGGTCTCCGCTTTGCTTATAAAATTTTGTTTCGCGTTGTTTATCAAACCGGCGATTTCTGCCGCCAACGCGGCTGGATTTTTGCCGATTGCTTTGGCGAGCTCAAAAATAGGCAAGCTCAAATCGGCGGCAATGTGCGCCGGCGGAAGTTCCGGAGAAATATTTTCCGGCATAACCTTCACGGAATCTTTTATCGCCTCAAAAATATCGTTTCTTATTTTTTCCGCGGCGTAGTCGTTTAAAGAGCGAAACTTCCCGCCGGAAATTTCTTTAGCGATTCTTTTTTTGGTTTTTTCTATGGATTTTTGAGCCTCTTTTTTTACGGACTCAAAAAAAGATTGTGGAGATTCGCCTTTCATTTATTATGGCGAAATTATAGCATTTATCGGCAATTTTATGAAGCCGCGCAAAAATAAAAGGCTTGGCAAACATTGTGTGTATTTATAATTTAAAATAAGTTTGCCAAGCCGTACGAGCGAATCAAAGATGGTGACATAATATCCTTTCTAGCAATCATCTTCTGAAAAAACAAAGAAACTATATTTGCGTCCTCTTCTCAGAACCATTATCTCCCTGGCACAAATTGCCAGCACCGCTATAACTCCAACTGACACTATTATTTGCCAAATCATCTTTAATCCTCCTTATAAAAAGGTACCGGATATAAAAAACAGACTATCTTATTATACCCTGGTATTTTAATAAAAGTCAAGCCCCTGTGGATATGTTACAATTCTATTAAGATGCCGTACGAAATTTTATCCCATACCGCCGATTTAAGGCTTAAAATACAAGCCAGCAGCCTTAAAGAGCTTTTTGGCGAGGCTTTGCTGGCGGTTGCGGATGTTTTGAGCGAAAAACGAAAAACCGGAAAGCCAATTATCAGAAAAGTTTCCGTATCCGCGCAAGACAAAACATCTTTACTTGTTGATTTTTTAAACGAGGTTTTGGCGATGTCGCAAATAAACAAGGAGGTTTACACAAAAGTTAATTTCTTGGATTTTTCCGAAACTCGTCTTGAGGCGGAAATTGAAGGATTTAAAGTCGGCGGATTTGACGAAGATATAAAGGCGATAACCTATCACGAAGCTGAAATAAAGCAAAATAAAGAAAGTCAGTGGGAAACGGTTTTAGTTTTTGATATATGAAAAGAATTTTTATCGCCATACCAATTCCGGAAGATTCGCAAAAAGAAATTTTGGATTGGATAAATTCCAAAACGGAACTGCAAAAACTACCAGTCCGATGGCTGGCCGGGAAAAATCTGCATCTTACTCTTGTTCCGCCATGGCGGGAAAACGATATTGAATCCACCACTGATAAACTAAAAGATGCTATAAAAAATTTCCAGCCTTTTGAAATAGAATTTGCGAGAGTGCGCTTCGGCTCGAACAAAAATAATCCTCGTTTAATATGGGCGGAGGGAGTTGCAAACACGGTTTTGACTGAAATGAAAGAAAAACTGGAAAATGTTTTCGGAGTTAAAAACGAAAACCGCCCCTGGCTGCCCCATCTCACCATGGCTCGCTTCAAGCCGGAAGATTTTGGCGGCTTTCCTATTAAAAACCTGGACGAAAAAATCTCCTGGAAAGTAAAGACGGACAACGTGGTTATAATGGAATCAAAACTTTCTCCAAACGGGGCGGATTATGAAATTTTACGGAGAGCATTGTTTTGATATTCTAACTTTATGTTCAGCAAAAATAATCTTATCAAAATTCACGACTGGCTTTGGGAAATACCGCTGGGCGCGAGGCCGGGAATGAAGGTTCCGGCCCGAATTTACGCTACGGAAAAGATGCTTGTCGAGGTTGTCCGCGACCGGTCATTGGAACAATTAGTAAATGTTTCCACTTTGCCTGGTATCCAAAAATACGCCATCGCCATGCCGGACATCCATGAGGGCTACGGTTTCCCTATCGGCGGCGTGGCGGCGTTTGACGCGGAAAGTGGAGTGATATCACCTGGCGGCATCGGTTACGACATAAACTGCGGGGTCCGCTTGCTTATTTCTCAAATTCCAGCAAAAGATTTGGAAGTAAAAAAACACGAACTGGCTCGGGCGATTTACAAAGAAGTTCCCTCCGGCGTGGGCAAAGGCGGGATTTTGGATTTAAGAGGAAAAGAGTTGGACGCGGTTCTGGAAGGCGGCGCCAAAAGAATGGCGGAGATGGGCTACGGCGCGTCGGAAGACCTAAAACATACAGAATCGGAGGGTCGTCTTGAACAAGCTTCCGCTGTGCTGGTGTCTGCTCAAGCTAAGGCGCGCGGCGCCGACCAACTCGGCACAATGGGCGCGGGCAACCACTTCGTGGAAGTGGAGGCGGTGGAGAAAATTTTTGACAAAGCCGAGGCGGACAGGCTGGGTGTTTTTGAAGGGCAAGCGGCAGTTTTAATCCACACCGGTTCGCGCGGGCTGGGCCATCAAATAGCCACTGATTACATAAAAGTAATGCTGGCGGCGGCGCAAAAATACGGCATCGCTTTGGCCGACAAAGAACTGGCCTGCGCGCCGTTTAAGTCGGATGAAGGTCAGAGATATTTTAAAGCGATGTGCGCCGGCGCCAACTTCGCCTGGGCCAACCGCCAGCTCATTACTTACGAAGTAAGGCAGGCGTGGAAAAAAGTTTTCGGCGACGGGGGCAAGTTGGATATTCTTTACGACGTGGCGCACAACATCGCCAAGGTGGAAAATTATAAAATCAACGGGAAAGAAAAAACGATGGTAATGCACCGCAAGGGCGCTACCCGAGCCTTTCCCAATCAGCCGGTTATTATTCCCGGCAGTATGGGCACCGGCTCTTATTTGCTTATCGGTCAGGAAAAAGCGCTGGAAGAAAGTTTCGGCTCGTCCTGCCACGGCGCCGGCCGAAGAATGTCGCGCCATCAGGCCAAGCGAGAAATAAGCGGTTCCGCGCTCAAACAAGAATTGGAAAATGAAGGCATTGTCGTGGCGGCCGGCTCAATGTCTGGCCTCGCCGAAGAAGCGCCGACGGCTTATAAAGACGTTGACGAAGTGGTGGATGTGGTTCACAATGCCGGCATCGCCAAAAAAGTGGCCAAAATGAAGCCGCTGGCGGTGGTAAAAGGATAATTTATGCGCTTGCATCGATTCATCGGAAATTTTGATTTATCAAAAAAAGAAGTGTCAATTAATGACGCCGATTTTATCAATCAGGCGAAAAATGTTTTGCGGCTTAGGGCGGGCGATGAAATTATTTTATGCGACGGAAATATGAACGAGACAACGGCCCGCTTTGCTGAACTTGGAAGCTTAGCTTCCAAGTTGGAGATTTTGAAAGTTTATAGAAACGAAAACGAGCCGGAAAATTACGCCCATCTCTATTGCCCCATTTTGAAGAAAGAGAATTTTGAATTGGCGGCACAGAAAGCAGTGGAAGTCGGGGTAAAAGAAATAACGCCGATTATCACGGCAAGAACGATAAAACTTGGCCTGAATTACGAACGGCTAAATAAAATCATTAAAGAAGCAGCTGAACAATCCGGCCGCGGAATTTTGTCGAAACTTAACAAAGCGTCTGACTTTGAAAAGTCTGTTGATGAAGCAAAAAATAAAAACGACTTAAATTTATTTTTCCAAACTGGCTATAGTCTTATTCTGCAAAAAAATGCCGATCGGCCTAAAAATACAGAATGCCATATCGGAATTTTTGTGGGGCCGGAAGGAGGTTGGGCGGACGAAGAAGTAAAAACAGCCCAATCTGCCGGATTTACATTTGCCGGATTGGGTAAAACTGTTTTAAGGGCGGAAACGGCGGCCGTCGTTGCCAGCTACGTTGCCGTAAACATCCAATGAACGATACGGATTTTCAAAAAATTTTAGACGCTTACGATTATCAATATCCGAAAGAACTTATCGCCCAATCCCCCGCTTCTCCGCGCGACAGCGCCAGACTTATGATTTACAACCGTAAGTCGGATAAAGTCTTTTTTGACATTTTTGCCAACACAACCGAGTATCTGCCCGAAAAATCTCTGCTGGTTTTCAACCAGACCAAAGTCGTGCCCGCAAGGCTCATTTGCCGTAAAGAAACCGGCGGGAAAATCGTCCTTTTGTACATTGGCCAAAACGGCGATAACTTGAAATTTTTGTCCGACCGGAAAATTGAAATCAGCTCAAAAATTTTCCTGACTTCAAAATTATTTTTTACGGTCGCGGGGCAAAGCGAAAAATTTTATTTTTTAAGACCGTCTTTTCCGGCGGATGAAATTTTCAGCGTTCTGCAAAGATACGGCAAAACTCCCTTGCCGCCCTACATAAAAGAAACACTGCTTAAAGAAAAAGAATTGCGGGAAAAGTATCAGGCGATATTCGCCAAGCAGACCGGTTCCGTGGCGGCCCCGACCGCTTCTTTGCATTTCACCCAAAGTTTATTGGACAAAATAAAAAAATCCGGACACAACATTGAGTTTATAACTTTGCACGTCGGACTTGGTACTTTTGCTCCGCTAATGGAAGAAAATATCGCGACCGGAAAGCTGCATCAGGAATATTTTGAAATAAGCGAGAGCGCCGCCGACGCGATAAACAAGGCTAAAGAAGAAGGCTGGCCAATTATCGCCGTAGGCAGTACCGTGACCAGAGCTTTGGAAGCAAAATCTGATGCTAATGGAGTTTTGATTTCAGGCTGCGGCCAGACCGATATTTTTATCCGCGAAGGTTATAAGTTTAAAATCGTAGACGGACTTATCACCAACTTCCACGTCCCCCGTTCCAGTCTTCTGATGCTCATTTCCGCCTTCGCCGGACGCAAAAATACTTTAGAACTGTACCAAAAAGCCATCCGCCAAAAATTCCACCTGTTCTCCTTCGGCGACGGAATGATGATTTTGTAGTCCGCCATCAATAAAAAATATTCGCCTTTGCTTTGGCGGCGGTTTTCTTTTTTCTTTTCCGGAAAGCCGCCCAGGTGCCGACGCCGACGGCGATAAACATCGCCGCCCCGACTACCATTTCCTCAAATATCAATATGCCGGAAAAAATCCCGATTAACGCCAAAAATATCCGCGAGTTGAGAAAACTCATAATTTAATGATAGCCGAGCATGAGCAAAGAGCAATTATGGAGCGGGGTATAACCTAGTCCTGCATTTTTAATTTTTATATTTTGACCGTCCCCTGTTGTAGCCCAAAAATACTACGCCCAAAGAAAATCCCATCGTTATAATCTGGTACCAGGTCGGCAGATTAACAGAATAAGAATAAATAAACGCGAACGGCACAATGCCGATAAAAGTGGCCAGTATATAAGTCCTTAGTGAAATATTACCGAAGAGCCCCAGCACATAACTCAATATATCCACCGGCAAAGACATTCTTAAAAAAACAATAACCCAAAAAACATGCTCAGTCGGAATCATCTTTTCTATTCTCTCTATCCGGTCGTGGTTTACAAGTTTTGAAACGACAGGTTTTCCGTATCTCCTGGCGATTTTGAAAGCTAAAAAACCTCCGATCATCCAGCCCGTCACGCTTAAGATTCCGGCGACAAGGCTGCCCCAAAATACCACCGCCACCGGAAGCAGCGGCAAGGTCGTCAGTGGCAAGATTACTATTGACGCAACCTCCAAAGCGACATACGCCAGCATCCCCCAGATTCCCTGCAAATAAACTAGCTCTTTAAGTTCTTTGGAATACTTCAGCGAAAAATAAGAAGAAAAAACGAACACGGCGATAAGCCCAGCAAAAGCCGCCAGCTCTTTTTTGTTGATTTTTCTCATTCTGTCTTAAGTTTAAAGCATATTTATGCTAAAATAAAATAAATTAACAAGTTATGAAATTATATAACACCGCGTCAAGAAAAATTGAAGAATTTAAACCGCTTCATCCTCCCGATGTTTCTTTTTATTCCTGCGGGCCGACGGTTTACGATTACACCCACATCGGCCATCTAAGAACCTACATAAACAACGATGTTTTAAAACGCTTCCTCCAATATCTTGGCTATAAAATGAAGCATGTGATGAACATCACCGACGTCGGACATCTTACCGGCGACGGCGACGAGGGCGAAGATAAAATGGAAAAAGGCGCCGCCAAAAAAGGCGCCACCGTCTGGGATCTTGCCAAAGTTTACACGGATTATTTTTTGTATTCCATTGACGCTTTAAACATCAAAAGACCGGATGTTTTTTCCAACGCCACCGGCCACATACCGGAGTTTATTGATTTGATAAAAATTTTGGAAAAAAAAGGTTTCGCTTACGAAACAAAAGAAGCGGTTTATTTTGACGTTTCTAAATTTAAAAATTACGGAAAACTTTCCGGCCAGAAACTGGCGGAGAAAAAGATTGCCGTCCGCGAAGAAGTTCACGCCGACCCGGGCAAAAAAAATCCGGCCGATTTTGCCTTATGGTTTAAAGCCGTGGGGAGATTTAAAAATCACATTATGCGCTGGCCGTCGCCGTGGGGCGACGGTTTCCCAGGCTGGCACATAGAATGCTCGGCGATGTGCATGAAGTATCTCGGCGACACGGTGGATGTTCACGCCGGAGGCGTGGACCACATTCCCGTTCATCACGAAAACGAGATCGCCCAGTCGGAAGCGGCCACCGGCAGGCCCTTCGTAAAATACTGGTTCCACAACGAGTTCTTGCTGGTTAACGGCCAGAAAATGAGCAAGTCGCTGGAAAATTTTTACACCGTTGACGACATAAAAAAGAAAAATATAAACCCGATGGCTTTGCGGCTCTTGTTTTTGCAGACGCATTATCGACAGATAATGAACTTTACGTGGGAATCATTGTCGGCCGCCGAAACAGCTCTGAAGAAAATTAAAAATGCCGCAGCCAAGCTTAAAGAAAAAGCGGGTGTTGTCGTGAAAATGGAAGATTACACCGACGCGGCCAAAAAACTGAAGAATAAATTCACCGCCGCTTTGGAAGACGATTTGCAGGCCCCGCAGGCGCTGGCCGTCTTGTGGGAAGCGTTAAAATCCGATATTTACCCTACTGAAAAACTAAGCCTCATTCTGGAATTTGACCAGGTGCTCGGACTTGATTTGGAAAAGGCGAAGGAAGAAAAAATAACCGTTCCGCCGGATATTCTGGAAATGGCGGACGAACGCGAAAAAGCCAGAAAAATGAAAGACTTTAGAAAATCCGACGAGTTGCGGCGGCTAATCAACCAAAAAGGCTATGACATTGAAGATACGGCCAAAGGACCCAAAATCTCAAAAAAGTAAAATCATAGAAATTTTACGCGGAGGCGGTATCGGCGTGATGCCGACCGACACTATTTACGGACTTGTCGGTCGGGCTTTGGACGAAAAAGCAGTAGAACGGATTTACGTCGTCCGCAAAAGAACGCCGTCCAAGCCGATGATAATTTTGATAAGCGCGGTTGATGATTTGAATTTATTAAGCGTGAAATCAGTGTCGTTTGCGACGCCTTTCGAAGCGCGACGGCGCGAGAAGAGCAAATTTTCAGTCCCGACGTTCGTCGGGACGAGCCGAGCAAATGACACTGATTCCACGCAGGAGAAGCTGAATAAGCTTTGGCCGGGGAAAGTGAGTATCATATTCCCCTGCCCCGATGAAAAATTTTATTATCTTCACCGCGGTTCAAACTCTTTGGCTTTTCGTCTGCCGAATGATGAATATTTGCGAGATTTAATTTCTCAAACCGGTCCGCTGGTCGCCCCCAGCGCCAATTTGGAAGGGATGCCTCCGGC
>JABWAS010000008.1 GCA_013360865.1 Candidatus Paceibacter sp. | reverse complement strand
GATATGGAGGCGGGGCGACGGACTCGCCCGCGCGGAGGAGGGGTCTGGGGAGGAATCCGCGCGGGCTTCGGCTTTCTTTTTTGAAAAAATCGGCGGCTACAAAAGAAGAATCCATATATGGGATTATACCTCCATATTGAGGCATGGCGCAATAGTTGATAAAGTGATAATATAAATATGGCTCAAATTTCCAAAAAACTTGGAGAAAACATCAAGCGTATACGGCTTCGCCGTAAAATGTCGCAAGGCGACATTTGTCGAGCAATCGACATGGATAGAAGCTATATGAGCGCGATTGAGGGCGGAAAGGTCAATGTTACGCTTGTGATATTGGAGAAACTCGCCAATGCGCTTGATGTTTCCGTTGATGAGCTTTTGAAATAACTATGAAAAAAGTTTTTATAATTCATGGATTTGAAGGTAGCCCAAATGGTGGTTGGCGACCTTGGCTTATGTCTGAACTTGAAAAGCAAGATGTTTATGCTTGCGCGCTTTCTATGCCCGCACCCGAAAATCCAGTTTGTGCCGAATGGGTTGATGAGATTTCAAGACACATCGAGCGAAATACCAATGATGAGATTTACTTAGTGGGACATTCACTTGGAGCACCTGCGATTTTAAGATATTTGGAAAGCGCACAAGCAAAACAAATTTCTGGTGCAGTTTTAATTTCCGGACCATCGGAAAAAAATAGCAACAGGAAAATTGACAGTTTCTTGGATAAAAATTTTGATTTCGGAAAGATAAAGCTCCACTGTAAAAATTTTGCAATTATTCATGGGGATAATGACCCTAATGTTCCATTAGATAACGCAAAATTTTTATCTCAAGAATTAGATGGAGAACTTGTTATTGTTGAAGATGGCGGGCATCTCAATGGCTCTGCTGGTTGGTTTAAATTGCCACAATGTTTGGATATTTTGAACAAGATGATGAAATAATTTATGGCAAAATACGAAGCAACAACTAAAGACAGCAAATGTATTTTCTGCGAGATAGTCGCAGGGAATATTCAAACTGCCGGAAAATTTTGGGAAGATGATGAATTTATGGCATGGCTCGCCATTGACCCAAACACCGAGGGTTTTACATGCGTTATACCAAAACAACATTTTGGAAGCGATGTTTTGAAAATGCCCGATGATGTTTTACAAAGATTTATCATCGCTTCCAAGAAAGTTGCCAATATCCTTGAAAATTATTTTGAGGATGTTGGTCGAGTTGGCTTGATAATGGAAGGGACAGGCATAGACCACGCTCATATTAAACTTGTGCCGATGCACGGCACGGAAAATTTGAAGAAAGGTGTTTGGAAGCAAGTTTTGAGCGGGAAAGAATTTTGGTTTGACAAATACGAGGGCTGGATTTCTTCGGGAAGCGGACCAATGGCAAAACCCGAAGATTTGAAAAAACTTGCTTCCGAAATTATTAAAAATCAAAAATAATATTTTTTATGCTAACAGTAAAAGCAAGCGCAAAGCCAAGTAAAATTGAAGGAATAGGATTATTTGCGGATGAGAAAATTCCAAAAGGAACTGTGACATGGAGATTCAACCCGCGCTTTGATATTCTTTTTGACCCAGAAGAAGTTAAACAAATGCCACTGGAACACCGTGAACTTATTGACCGATATGCCTACTTATCTACAACAACAGGAAAATATGTTTACTCTATTGACGATAGCAGATTCACAAATCACTCGTCGGTAAAAAATAATATTGATGTTGTTCCAACCCCTGGCGAGCCCGAAACATTAGGCGTTGCAAATCGTGACATAGAAAAAGGAGAAGAGATGTTAGTAAATTATCGTGCGTTTGATGCGCACGATGAAAATAGCAAAGAGGAATATCTTAATAATTAGCCGCCGATTTTTTCAAAAAGAGTCCGTCGCCCCGCCTCCATATCCCCAGAAAAATAGTGGCGGGGCGCATCAGGAGTTCCGTTCAAAGAAAGTTCGCGCAAATGCTAGAATAACACCAATCCTCACTTTTCTTTATACGCCGGCAGGGTGAAGTAGAAAGTGGAGCCTTTGCCGTCCTTGTTGGGCTCGTAGCCCACCGCGCCGCCGTGGCGTTCTATGATGTTTTTGACGATAAACAGGCCAATGCCGGAGCCCTCGGTGTGCACCTCTTTGGCCAATCTGTCCCGGAAAAATTTGGTAAACAAAGACGGCGCCGACTCCGGCAGAACTCCGATGCCGTCGTCCTTGATGGAAAATTTTATGACTCCCCCGCTTTCTCTAAGCGACAAATCTATCTTTCCGCCGTCAGGGGTGTATTTTATGGAATTGTTCAAATAATTGGATATGGCCGTCGCGAGCCTTAACCTGTCGCCTCTGGCAACGAAAACTCCGCCTTTTGAATCATTAAACGCGACAGACAACTTTTTCTGGCGACTTTCCTGCTTGTAATTTTTTATCGCGCCTTCCACAAGTTCGGCTAAATCAACCATCTCAAACCTGTCCACGAACAAACCCTCTTCCACTTCCGTTATTTCCAGAAGATAGGAGGTGAACTTCACCAGCTTTTCAGCGTTGTCCAGAATACTTTTGACACTTTCCCGCTTCTTCGTTTCGTCCAATTCCGCTCCGGCCAAAGCCGCCGCCGCCCATTTTATGCCGGTCAGCGGGGTAAGAAACT
Organism: Candidatus Paceibacter sp.; assembly: GCA_013360865.1. Taxonomy (NCBI): domain Bacteria; kingdom Bacillati; phylum Minisyncoccota; class Minisyncoccia; order Minisyncoccales; family Candidatus Paceibacteraceae; genus Candidatus Paceibacter; species Candidatus Paceibacter sp. The sequence continues at coordinate 20,282 of JABWAS010000008.1, read as the reverse complement.
TGTGCGACATAATGGTAACGTACTCCGTCTTCATTTTGTCCAGATACCTGGCGCGGCTGACGTCGCGGATAATTTTAAGAATTTCGCCCCTCGTCCGACTAAGCTCCGCTTTGGAAATCTGATAAATCATCTCTCTCCCGTTTTTATCCTTAAGAGAATACTCAAAATCGTCATCTTCCTTTGTATCCATGGCCACCGCTTCCAGAAGAGGCGAGAGCTTCGTTACTTCGGAAAATTTCCGTCCTTTGAGCCGCGCTTTGCCGACGCCCGCCATTTTTTCGGCCGCCGTATTAAGAACCAGGATTCTTCCTTCTTTGTTGTGCACCACCAGGCCCTCCACCATATTCTCCACGATTTCTTTCTCCCGTTCGCGAAGTAATTTTTCTTCCTCCTCTTTCTCGGCTATTCTTTTCAGAAAAAGCACCGAGAAGCGGAAGAATATCAGGGCGATCGCTCCGAGGAAAGGAATGAGTATGAAAATTATTGAAACAATGGCCGGAAAATCGCCCGGATAAAGTTTTAAAACGAGCAAATTAATCAAAACGAGCGACGCGACGCCGCTCGTTATCCAGGCTATTTTTCTTTTATTGAGACTGCTCATCCGACAATATGCTGTTTCTGGCTTTGGCTATCTTGTACATTCCGGTGATAACCAGCAAAAACCCTATACCCACCGCTATGGCATGGGCTATGGATGACCAGGCCTTGCCGAAAAACGGATACACTTCTTCTATACCGGTATAAATCCAAACCAGGATGTGCGTGTCGCCCACGCCGTACATCAGAACTCCCCATGCGATAAAGTAAAGAGCTTTCTGTAAAGCCGTGCCTTTTAAAATCCTGGAAACCATGAAAGCCAGCGCCGAGGTCAGAACCAGCAGAGTTATCTCCACAAACAGCGTTACGAACACTTCCGACGCCTGTGGAACCTGCAGCAAAGCGCCGATTTTCTGATAAGAAAACATTACGGGAAAAGCCAGTATCAAATCCAGTATCACTATGGCTATTATGAAATATTTTAATTTTCCTCCTTTCATTTTTTTGTTTGGCCGGACAGAAATTTTTTAACTTTGGCCACGATGTCTTCGGGGGTATTGTAAGCTTTGACGATATAATCTTTCGTCCCCATCAAAGTGGCCTTGCTGATGTTATTTTTGTCGTAGAGATTGGAAAGGACGATCACGGGAACCGATTTCATTTTTTCGTCGTTTTTCATCGTTTCCAGGACTTTGAAGCCGTCAACTTTCGGCAAAACCATGTCCAAAAGAACCAGGTCGTAGTTGCCCGCCCTTATTTTCTCCAGCCCGTTTTCGCCGTCGGCGGCCGCTTCTATTTCAAAGCCGCCCTCTTTAAGCTTTTCCGCCAGAACGCTCATTAGAAACGGGTCATCCTCCACGATCAGCAACTTCATTCGTTTAAATTATCCGGCCGATTTATTATCTTTTAATTTTAATAATCAGGTTATCTATCGACTAAAGATGAAACCTTTTAAATCAAGCTTATGTTTTAATTTTAATGGTTGGCTGTCTAGAGTCAATTGGAGAATGTGAAATAAAACGGAAGACACCGCGCGTTTTTTACAAGTCGGATGACAGAGCCAATTTCAGCAAGTGGTCTATTAACTCTGTTTGTGAAGAGCCGACGGCTTCCACGGCCTTCGGCACCAAAGATTCTCCGGTCAGGCCGGGGAGCGTGTTTATCTCCAGAATGTAAATTCCTTTTTTGGAAACGATAAAATCGGAACGGGAATAATGACGGGCGCCGACGGCGTTGTGCGCCAGTACCGCCAGCTGTTCCAATTTCCTCTTTGTTGGCAAATCAAAATGGGCCGGGCAAATTTCCCTCGTTCCGCCCCCGTATTTGGCCTCGTAATCAAAAAACTTGTTTTTGGCCGGCGGCGCTACCTCTATCACCGGCAAGGCGTAATGTTTTTGCCCGCGGAAACCGTCCAACACCCCGCAGGTTGCTTCCCTGCCGGGGATGTATTCTTCCGCCAATATTTTACTGTCAAATTGAGCCGCCTGTCGGACAGCCTCGGCCAGCTCGTTTAAAATCCTGACTACGGAAACGCCGACCGACGAACCCGCCGCGGCGGGCTTGATCACCCACGGTGGCGGCATGGTCTTAAAAATTTTTGCCGCGAAAGATTCGGGAGTTTCTTCCTTCATGTCGCCGATAACGGCCCGCGCGATTTTGAGCCCCGCTTTTTTGAACGCTTCACGCGCCAATGTTTTGCTCATGCCCAAAGCGGAAGCGACCGCGCCGGAACCGGTATAAGGCACTCCATGCGCGTCCATCAGCATCTGAACTTTCCCATCCTCGCCGTATTGCCCGTGCAGAGCGTTGAAAATCACGTCCACGGAATTAAAAACCCGGTCGGCGGTGGTCGGCTTCCGGTCCAAGTGCCAGTGGTTGTCTTTGCTTATGAAAACGTCTCTGGCCAGGTATTTTTCCGGCAGCGCCGCCAGCACGCTCGCGCCCGTTTTTAAAGACACGTCGTGCTCGGACGAAGGCCCGCCACGGAGAACCCCGACAATTATTTTACCCATGAGGCTATTATACTATTTTAATTGGAATTCAAAAATCAGGCGGCAAAGTATATTCCTTTGAGCCAGTCGCCTATCTCTTCCGCCAAAGACAAGTCCTCTTTGAACATGTCCGTGCCATGACCGGCGTTTTTAAGAATTTTCAGTTTTTTGTTTTCCGTTTTTACCAGACTGAAGAGCTTGGCCGCCGTCTCGGTGGAATACTCGTCGTTTTCCCCGCCCGCCGCCAGAAACACCGCCTGGTCTTCGTTTAATTTTTTGGCCAGTCTTTCCGTAGCCACGCCCCGGTAATCCAGCCCGGGAGAAAGGAGGAACGACGCTTTTATTTCGTTTTGCTCGGATTGAAATTGCAGGGAGAGGTTGGCGCCGATGGAAGCGCCTCCTAAGGCGATTTTTTTAAGCGGCATTCCGGCGTTTACCAGAAATTCCGCCGCCGCTTCAATATCCATGATGCTCGCCTGATGTTGCTGGTCGTTGTAATTTTTAAACCCCGACGGCCCTTCCTGCGATTCGCCGTGCCCGCGCAAATCTATCGCCAAGCAGTGGAAGCCGCTCATATTGAGCTTCCTGGCGAAATCCTTCCAGCTATCTTTGGTGGCCGGCATCATGTGAGTGAGAATGACCGCCGGCGCGTCGGTGTTAACCAAAGAATAAAAATCGGCGGCTATCTCAAAGCCGTCCCTTGTTTTTAGTTTTATTTTGTTCGCTTCCATTTTCTTTCTCATATTATAACAGATAAATAAAATTTTTTGCCAGGACGGAATTTGAACTTGGAAGCTAAACTTCCAATTGGAAGTTTAGCTTCCAAGTTCTTCTGTCTTCTGTAAAAACATAAATCCCGCCGAAGCGGGACTTATGGGATATGTATTGGCGCCGTCCAACAATTGTTAAGTGGGACGGAAAACGCTCACATGCAAGTATCCTAGCAGATTGAGAATAAAAGTCAATGGACTCGACGGGATTCGAACCCGTTACCTCCGCTATGCCATAGCGGCGCTCTACCAATTGAGCTACGAGCCCTTATGATTTTAAAATACAATGGGCGCGCTCCCCGCCCGCAACGCCAGCAAGCTGGCTTGTGTGGCGGGCGGGTACCAAATGAGCTAATGGCCCTTGTTTAAAACAACAATATTATATAGAAAAAAGAATAATTTTCAACAAAATTTTGCCCCCAAAAGGAATCGAACCTCCATCTCTCCCTTAGGACGGGATTGCTCTATCCATTGAGCTATGGGGGCTGAAGCACAGTTATTTAAGCACAAATTTAACCCAAAAACAAACGCCCCGATTTTGCCGGAGCGTTTGTTTTACTTATTCATTTTACATTCCCAGCATTTTTGACAACTGCTCTTTGTCAAAGCCTATCATCATTTCCCCATCCACCTCTATCACCGGCACGGCCATTTGGCCGGTTTTTTTGATGACTTCGTCCCGCATCGCTATATCTTTGGTCAAATCATAGTCGGTAAACGGGATGTTCTTCTCCGTCAAAAAATCCTTCGCCATCCGGCAATAAACGCACGTCGGCGTGGAATAAATTATTACTTTTTTCATAAAAATATTTTATCAGATAAAATTATTTAAGCAAATTTTCGCCGATTTTATAAATATCCCCCGCGCCGATGGTCAAAACGACATCGTTTTTTTTCGCGTTTTCCAGTAAAAAGTTTTCTATTTTTTCAGACGAACCAAGATAAGTTGCTTTGCCGCCGTTTTTTATAATCTCATCCGCCAGCATTTTTGAATTTATGCTTTCGTCTTTGGGCTCCCGGGCGGCGTAAATGTCGGCCAGGATAACTTCGCCGGCGTCGCCAAAACTTTTGCCAAAATCTTCCAATAAAAGTTTGGTGCGGCTGTAAAGATGGGGCTGAAAAACGCACCAAATCTTGCCCCGAGCATTGCCGAGGGGTTTTTCCCCGCCAAAAAATTTCCTCGCCCCTTTGAGCGTCGCTTTTATCTCCGTGGGATGGTGGCCGTAATCATCGTAAACAACAATGCCGTTTTTCGTTTTTCCTTTATACTCAAACCTGCGCCAGGTGCCGGAAAAATCGTTTAATGACTCTCGAGCCATTTCTTCCTCAATGCCCAAGATTTTCGCCACTACCACCGCCGCTTTGGCGTTTTTTATATTATGCTCGCCGGGAATTTTTAAATTAAAGTCCGAAGATATTTTCGTATAATCAATAATTCCAGCTTTCGCGGACTTAATAACTTCTTTTAAATTTTCATCGTTCGGGTCGCAAACCAGAAAGCCGTCTTCCGGCAATTTTGAAACAAACTCCGCGAACGCTTTTTTGATATTTTCCAGACTGCCGTAATAATCCAGGTGGTCATTGTCTATGTTGGTGATGACAATTATTCTAGGGCTTAGATTCAAAAAAGATTTTTTGTATTCGCAGGCTTCTACTACAAAGTAATCACTTTTTCCAGCGCTAAAATTGGAGTGGCTGCCGTTCATCAGACTGCCGACGATAATGGTCGGGTCTTTCTTCGCGTCTGTTAAAATTTTCCCGATCATCGCCGTGGTGGTGGTTTTTCCGTGCGCGCCGGAGATGGCGATGGTATATTTGTTTTGAGAAATCAGCCCCAAAATTTCCGGATAAGAAAACGTCGGAATATTTAATTCTTTCGCCTTTTTCAGTTCCGGATTTTCTTCTGTCACCGCCGGAGTGTAAACAAGCAAATCAATACTACCAGAAACATTACCGGCGTTATGGCCGATAAAAACCTCCGCCCCAAGCTTTTTCAACTCTTTTGTAATAAGAGAATCGGTAGAATCCGACCCGCTGACGATTTTACCTTCTCCAATCATCATCCTCGCAATCGCCGACACGCCGATTCCGCCAATGCCCACAAAATGCGCCCGTTTTATTTTAGCCAAATCAATATTTTTCATATTATTTTTACCAATCTATCTTACAGCAAATTTTGAGATAAAAAAGTGGGGGTAAGCTTGCAAAGAGCGCCGCGAAAGGATATAAAGACAATGATATTTAGTTTAGTCCTTTTAAAAATTTTAACTTTCTGAAACGCAAAATGGCCGAAAGGAGGGCCGAAAAATGACTTTAACTTTCGCACCTGCGACACCGTTCAAAATAAATTCAGAAAAAGTAAGTATTTACCTTTTTGGCAAGCCTCACAATTTCAGTCCGCGCGACAACGCTGGAATCGTTACCGAAACTTTAAAGTTTTACGCTATTAACAACGGAGTTACGAATATCTTTGCGCCTTCATGCGAAAAATTTAACGCCGAGGTTGTTTGGGAAAAGAGTTTTCGGCAAAAAATAAGATTTCGGGGAGGTTTGACAATACGCAAAGGGGTCTTTGCCGATGGCGTTGTTTTAGAAAACAGGCAAGATGCTTTCTTTGTCCCCAGCGCCGACTGCCCAACAGTCGTCGCTACTGGGAAATACATTGTGATAGCCGCGCACGCGGGGAGGGATTGTCTTTTAGACAAACAAAAAATCCATACTGGCAAAAGGTCCCGAAGAAACGGGAGTGTGGTTGACGCCATAATGGAAAAATACATCATGGCCGGAGAATTTATAAAAGATCTGCGCGTCTTTATAACTTGCGGAATCAAGGCGGAAAACTTTCGCCATCCGATTAACCACCCGCAATACGGCAAGAAAAATGAAGTTTTAATCAATCACCTGCTTACAGAGTATGGCGAAGATTGCTTAAAGGGCAATCCGGAGGAGGGTAAAATCAGTCTTGATGGTTTGATAAAAACTCAATTTCTCCGACACGGTGTCCCGCCGGAAAACTTGCTCGCTGACGGCATAGACACATTCAGCGACAATATCTTAGACGAGCACGTCTGGCACAGCTGCGCCAGAGCAAAAACTCAAGAAGAAAAGGGGCAGAGAAACGGTGTTTTTATCTTCAGAAAATTTTAATTCAAAGAAAGGCCTACAAAGGGCAGACGCGCGATTTCAAGCGTCTGTCCTTTTTATTTTCCGCCAAAGGCGGACCAGCCTCCGGCTGGTACTCTTACTTTAACTTCTTAACTTCTTTGACAAACTGGTCGCCGCGGTCAAATTCGTTTTTAAATACTCCAAAACTGGCCGCGCCGGGGGAAAGTAATACGACATCTCCTTTTTTTGTTTTATCTTTGGCAATTTCCATTGCGTTTTTCATGCTGTCCACGACTTCTACCGGAAACTTTGTTTTGCCTAATGCCTCAATTATTTTATTGGAAGCCAACCCTCGGAACAAAATCAGCGCTTTGACATATTTTTTAACAACCTTGGCATACTCTTCGTATTCCAGATTTTTGTCCGCGCCGCCGCCGAGCAGTATTATTTTCCCTCTGTATTTTTTCAACGCCTCCAGTCCGGCCAAAACCCCGTCCGGCGTGGTGGCGGTAGTGTCGTTGTAATATTTTACTCCTCTAACCTCTCTTACAAGCTCTAACCGTCCGGGCAACCCTTTGAATTTCTCTACCGCTTTTTTTATTGCTGTATCCTTCACGCCGATTTTTCTGGCCGCCTCAACCGCCAAAGCAATGTTTTGCAGATTATGCTCGCCCAGTAGTTTTACTTTCCAATTTTTTGGAATATCGCCTTTTTTAGCAATTACTATTTTGCTCTTTATGTTGCCATTTTTAAAATCCTTCTCTGTTTCTATTCTCGCACTTTTAACAAATGATTTTACATTGCGGAAAAATTTCTCTCCCGCGACAAAAAAATCATTTTCTTTTTGAAATTTAAAAATGTTGGCTTTGTCGGAAAAATATTTGTCCATATCGCCGTTGTAGTAATTCAGGTGATCAGGTAAAAAAGTCGTAAACACGGCAACATTCGGGCTGATTTGGGCGTCGCCAAATCCCTGCAGCTGCCAGGAATCCAGCTCCATCACGACAACATCATTCGGTTTGATTGTTTTAAGCAGAGGCAAGGTCGCCAAACCTTTCACGTTGCCTCCAAGATTAACTTTTCGCTTTGTGTTTTTGAAAGCCTCTTTTATAATTTCGTAAATCAAGTGGGTGACGGTGGACTTCCCTCTCGTTCCAGTAATACCGACAATCTGAACTTGGAGGTTCAACCTCCAAGTGGAGGTTGAACCTCCAAGTTCAGCGAGTTTGGCAAAAAGCGAGGCGTCCATTTCCACCGGAATTTTATTTTTTCTCGCTTCGGCGATGTGGAGCGAATCAAGCGGCACGCCGGCGGCTTTTATAACCATGTCCTTGCCGGAAAAATCAGCTAAATCATGTTTACCCAAAACGTACTTAATATTTGAGAATTTAGAAAGTTTTTTAAGCGACGGCGCCAGCTGTTCTTCCGTCTTCAAGTCTGTTATCGTCAATTCCGCTCCGCACTCCGCCAAAAATTTGGCGACGTTGACCCCCCTCCCCAATATCCCTAACCCCATCATCAGAATTTTCTTATTTTTGAAATAGTTCGTGTATGTTTTTTTATCCATATCAATAATTTCTTACAAATTCTTCAAAAATTTGCATCAGTCGTTTGGTGTTTTTGCCCGGTTTGCCCTCGCCGATTTTAAAGTCGTCCACCTGGACTATCGGTGTTATATCCTTGTATGTGCTGGTGATGAAGGCTTCGTCCGCCGTCTTCATTTCTTGAAACGACAATTCCCTCTCCTCAACCGAGAAACCGTTTTCTTTGGCCAACTTTATCACCAAATTTCTGGTGGTGCCCTTCAATATTCCTTCAGACGGAGTGATAAGAACATCGTTTTTGAAAACAAAAAAGTTGCTGGTGGAAGCTTCCAAAACAAATCCGTCGGAAACATAAAGTATTTCCAGAAAATCTTTCGCGGTTTTTTTGCCCTCATTAAAAGCTTTTACCGCCGCCTGATAATTAAGCGTTTTTATTTCCGGCATATACCTGCCAAAATCGGCTGTTATGAGTTTAGCGCCGCTTTCAAATAATTTTTTCGGCAGTGGTTTAAGCTCCTTGGCTAAAATAAAAAAAGTCGGCGAGTTTGGGTCGAAATAAAGCATATCAAGCGCCCGCCCGCCGGTGATAACAATCCTTACGGCCGCTTTTTCCAGATTATTTTTTCGCAATAATTCCGTAATCGCGGCTCTCATCTCTTCTTTGCCAAGCGGCAGATTAAGACCGAGCCTCCCGGAAGAATTTTTGAGCCTTTCGTAGTGTTCGTCGTATAAAAAAATTTTTCCGTTGTTTAGCGTCGCCAGCGCGTCAAACACGCCGTACCCACGAAGCAACCCCAGATCGTCCAAAGCGATTCCAGCTTCCGTAAATGGCAGAAATTTTCCGTTGAGATAGCAAAAATTATTTTTTTTAGTTTCCGGCACGAATAAAATATATCAGATAAAAACCCCAACCGCAATTAAATTAAAGAGCAATGACCGTCCCGTTTTCAGCGGGACGGTCATTGGTTTACTGCGATTTTTCTATCTTGAGAAAATTCCGAAAATATCTTTAAGTATTTCACTCAAGCTAGCCATAAAACTTCCGCTGTTTCCGTTGAGAGTCGTGTTGGACATAACGCAGGTAGTACCATCCCAGGTTCCACCTGCTTGAGCGCAAGCGGCCGACGGGTCGGTTGTAGCGCTGCTGTAATCCGCCGCGCTGCTGACCGTATTGGGCATAACGCAGGAACTGCCGTTCCAGCTTCCGCCGGATTGAGCGCAGGCCGCCGAAGCGTCGTAAGCGCTGCTGTAGCTGCCGCCATTCCCTCCGCCTCCCGAATAAGAACTATAGGAACCGGAATCATATGAGCTGTAAGAAGAACCGCCGGTGGAATATGAGCTATACGAACCTCCGGTTGAATACGACGAATTACTCCACGACGCGCAACCGTTAATATATTCCGTCGCGCAATTCTTTACCGTCGAGCCGCCGTAATTGACATACTGGTCCATCGCGCTGTTGAAGTAAGCGCTGCCCATATCGTGACAACCGGAACCGAGCAGGTTCGACGGACAAGCGGAAGCCGAGCTGTAGGAGTATCCGCCGTACGAACTTGCGTAACCGCCGGAAACGATGTTTCTCACACCCTGGCATTCGGAAGAATTGTAATCCGCGTGAGCCGTATTGTAGCAATCGCTCCTGGGCATGCAGGTGTTGGTTGAACCTTTAAGATACTGGGTTGACCAATCGCATTGCGGGTAATTGTAGCCGTAGGAACTGTAAGAATATGAACTGTAATTGCCGTAGGAAGAATAACCGCCATAACTGCTGCCGCTATCGCTGGCCGGACAGTTTTCCGCCGTGTAATTGGCGCCATTGGTAAGATAGCTCGGGTAATTATAATCGCACTTTCTTTCGTTGTTGAGCTGGCAATAGCGTCTGCCGGAAGAATCCCATCGGCTGTAGGAGAAGCCTGGGCAGGAATTGGCATCGCCGGCGTAAGGGGAGTAGCCGCCGGAATTGTAGGAGGAGTAAGAATAAGCGGCTTGCGAGCCGGGCGACAACGCCAGGCATTTGGCCTCATCGGGCATGCCGAAGTCTGGGCTTTGATAATTGCCGGCGCCGGGCATCCAAATATCCCAAGCGGAACCGGGCACATTAGCGCAGGCTTCTTTCAAACGGGCGATACGGGCGGAATCGGCGTCCGTTCTCACCCACGACCTCAAACCATTGGTGTTCCAGATTTGCTCCCTTTGGCCGGAAGGGGCGGAGTAACTGTAAGAGGAGTAATTTCCCGTGGAAGCGCAGCCATCCGTGGTAGCCGCGTCCCCGTATTTGGCCGACTTGGTCATCTCGCCGTTGCAGTAAATTCTGGCGCCGGAGTCGTCGTTGTACATGAAGTGGCAGCCGGAGCCGAGCAGATTCACCAGATTTTCAGGACATGATGCCGTGTTTTGATAATTGGAGGAGCTGTAGGAATAAGAGGAGCGCTGGTTGTAGTCGGGGTACTTGCAATATTCGCCGGTCCACGTTCCGCCTTCTTTGTAGCATTTCTCTTTGGGATTGTAAGAATATGATGAGTAAGATTCCTTCGGCGCGCAGAAACCCTGTCCTCCTTCGCCAGTCACCTTCCAATACTGTTCCGACGAGCATTTCTGTTCATTGGCGACAAGAACGCACTCCGATCTGCCGCAGCCGTCCGTAGTGGGTTTGTAAATTTTTTGAGTTCCGGGCTGGCAATCAATTTCCGGCATCGCCGGGCAGATACTTCTTGGCGGAAAATTGACCGAAGCGGAAGAATCTGTTCTATATGGATAAGACGGCGGGGGAGGCGTTACATACTGCGGGGTGACGCAAATTTCCTTAGCCTTGGCGAAATCGCCGGTTTGAATGGCCGCGAAACATTCCGGGCTGGGCCCGACCGGTCCGGGGCCCGGGTAACTGACGCCATACCCCTGGCCTGGCGGCGGATAATAGCCGCCCTGCTGCGGCTGATATGGCTGGCTAGTTCCTCTGAATCCGTCCTGGTAATTATAAGGATACTGTCCCCCTCCGCCGCCGGATCCCCCCTCGTAACCCCCGGGTATCCCCACTGGCACAGGCCGGGTGAAAGCCTGATTGTATTGCTGGAACCTGCCAACAACTTCTTTTTGGTCAAAAACTTCATGTTTGGCGCCGAAAGCTATACACTCCGCGCCGTTGGCCGGGTTGCTGCAGTAAGCGAAACATTCTTCCGGCGATTTGCATCCTCCCGGTCCGGCTTGACTGGCGAAAGTTTTTTCAACCTCGTTTTTTCTCTGTTCCATTTCTTCGCCCTGCTTTACCCTGAATTCTATTTCCGAAACCATTCTGCGCGCTTCGGCGGAGCTTCCCGCCAATTCTTTCAGTTTCGGCAAAGCTTTTTTGGACCCTTCAAAACATTTTTGGCCTAAAGCGAAATCAAAAGCGGCTCTTTCGCATTGTATCGGGTCAAAGCCCATTTCGGCTTTCATCAATTCATACACCTTTATTCCGGAATCAAAGTCGCCTTTGAATTCTTCCGGTATAAATTCCCGGCAAGCTTCCGGATTAACCCGACATTTTTCAAAATCAACTTGCGGTCCGGCGGCGAAAGACTCAAATATTTTAAGGCTCTCCTCGATTTCTTCTCTGCTGACAAAACCGTTTTTCACGGCAAAGTCGCCGCAGGCTTTGGCCAAACCGGTATTCCTGGTCTCAAAAGCCGCGTCGCAAGTCTTTCTTATGGAATCCTTACCCGTTATTTTTCGTCCGTCCGGCGTAACAAGTTCCATTTTTTCCAACCCTTTCAGGTATATGTCGCCAGCCTGTTTGGTTTGAGCTCTTACTGCCGCCAATTCCTTAACCCCTTCCGGCCCGAAATATTTAACGGCTATCTCGTCGCAGGCCGTCAAAGATTCGGATCCCGGCCTTAAGCATTTTTGGCCGACTTCTTCCGCCGTTTTGCCCAGCCCCTGATATTCGCCCCTGGCCAAAGCTTCTTCAAGCTTTACCGCGGAATCCAGCATTTCTGTTTTTTCTATAACGCCCCGGGGCATGTATCTTTCCACGATTTTTGACTGTTTAGCCAATTTTTTGCTGGCTTCAAAACAACTAATCAGCTGTTCTCTGGTCAAAGACTCCGCCGGCCGGCTGCAAATGTCGGTGGAAACGCCGGCGTTTCTGATTTCTGTCACTATGGTTTCGGCGGCTCTGACTTCCTCTTTGTCTATCTTCAGCGTCTTGGCCACGGTCGGCTTCTTTAAAATATCGTTGGCGATCTTCACTATCATCTCATCGAAATTTTCTTCGGCGGCGGCGCTTAATCTGGCAATGACTTCCTGTTTGAATGATAGGGCGATTTTGCGCTGCTCCTCTCCGTACACTTTATGTTTCTCAGCCAGTTCCAGCCCTTTTTCAAAATTATTATTAAAGGCTTTCTCGCACTCATCGCGGCTGGCGCAGCCAAGCTCTTGCGCCAAAGGCAAAAGTTCTTGCGGTATGTCGCCGGCGGCGGTTTGTTCCTGGGCCAAGCCGCTTTTCACCAAGCCGAAAACGGCAAAAACCGCTACCAGAGACACCATCAGTAATTTTTTAAAATTGACGGTTTTCATAGTTTTTAACTTATTGGGCGAAGGGATTAAGAGCTTTCTTGGCCTTCTCAAAAGGATTGGCGGTGACTCCCTCCAGCGGATTAGTGGCTTGGAAAGGGTTGACGTTTTTAACGGCTTCTTCGACCGCTTTTTTAGCCGCTTCCTCCTGCTGGGCTTTTATGTCGGCGGCGGCGGCGTTGTAGCCGTTGTCATAAGCGACCGTTCCGCCGTACCAATAACCCGCGCCAAAACCGACAACCAGAAACACCAGTCCGATTGCCAAAATGTTTTTGTTCATATTTATTTTTTATATAATTCGCCCGCGAACGGGCTTCCTAATATCTCCCGCGACCAACGAAAGATTTTTTAAATAATTTTTGATTGTGACAAAACAAAAAAACCGCGCTATCTACAGTATAGGATATTAAAAATTAAAATCTAAATTCAGTTATTCACAAGGAAAGTAAATAAAAAGCCCTTGGTAATGGGCTTTTTATTTTTTGAATTCAGTTCGCGGACGAAAATCAGTGGGCAGCACAAAGTACTGCCCACGATCTGGCTCTCAAAAAGCCGAAAATTTTTGTCTTTGTGAGCGTAGAAGGAATCGATTTTCTTATGGAAAATCCCGCGGACTGACATTTAGTCAGTCCGTTCGAGTCCTCCTTTTTTATTAAGTTCGTTCCAAACAAATATGGGTGCGGGAGGACTCGAACCTCCGGCCATCGCCCGCCACGCAAGCCAAGCAAGTTGGTTTGCTGACGTTGCGGGCGGGTCGTTATTAATTAGTGCGCATGGGAGGAATCGAACCTCCGACTTCTATCTTATCAGGATAGCGTTCTACCACTGAACTACATGCGCAAAAGCCTATTTATTTATAACAAAAAACACGCAAAATAACAATATCTTGCGTGCTTTTTGTGATTCTAATTTTCTTTCTTTTGTTCCGTCCTTGCCCCGTACCGAAATAGTATGGGGCGGTCTCAAATTAAAGCTCCGAGACCAACACTTTTTTCGTTCCGATAAATCGGAACGAATCGCCTAAACTTTCTCCGCCATAAGCGGAAAAAATTTTGTGTAAACTCCACGAGCAGCTTCCGCTACCCGTGCCTTGTTACGACTTAGCCCCTGTCACCGAACTTACCGTAGCCCCCGCTAAAGCGGGGTTTTCGGGTACTCTCGGCTCCCTTGGCTTGACGGGCGGATTGCGATAGATAGACAATACTTCGCGTTCCCACGTAGCGGGCGGATTTCCCGCACTACGCGAGCCCTGCAGTACGCTGATTCATTTGCTGTTTCAAGACGCGAATTTTATCAATGCCTACTTTTGTAAGATGCTTTCCATTTTCAACAATGGAGGCAATTTCGCAAAAGAGATTGAAATTCGCGAGCTTAGAATCGCTCTGTAAATTATGTATTTTGAAATAAGACCGACAACATAATCCGCAGAGACTGCTGGTTTCGCCCTTCTTCCGTCATTTGCCGTCTGGCATAACGGAATACTATGGCTCAGCTGACTTCTTGTGGCACTATTCATTGTCTTTACTATACCACAAGATCTCCCGGGGTTACTTAATTTTACAATTCCCGACATCCTTTATGCGTTTTTTCGCAACCTTCCTTCTGACTCACCGCAGAAGTCGGCTGCCGCATTTGAAACAAAGGCTGTCATTTGCCGCTTCAGACCCTTCAGTCTAAAAAATCGCTTCTTTAGACCTGTCTTCGGCTAACGCGCTTGCGCGCGTAGAGGATTTAAACCTCTTTGCAAAAAAGCTGCCCGGCGCTTTAAATTTTGAGTACAAGACTTGAGAACGTATTCACCGCGGTATAGCTGACCCGCGATTACTAGCAATTCCAGCTTCATGAGGTCGAGTTGCAGACCTCAATCCGAACTAGGACCGGCTTTGATGGGATTAGCTCCGCCTTTCGGCTTCGCGGCCCATTGTACCGGCCATTGTAACATGTGTGTGGCCCAGGACATCAAAGGGACATGCTGACTTGGCGTCATCCTCTCCTTCCTCCATATAGGCAGTCTCGCCTGACATATATAACAGGCAATAAGGGTTGCGTTCGTTGCCCCACTTAAGGGAACAATTCAAACCACGAACTGACGACAGCCATGCATCACCTGTCCAGCCGTCCTTGTGAGACATTCCGACTTTCGCCGGAACTTCGTCTGGATTTCCAGCCCTGGTGAGGTTCTTCGTTCATCGTCGAATTAAACCACATGTTCCACTGCTTGTGCAAGTCCCCGTCTATTCCTTTGAGTTTTAGCCTTGCGGCCGTACTTCCCAGGCGGTTCTCTTAACGCGTTAGCTTCGCCTCTCGAAGGGTCGATACTTCAAAAAGCCAGAGAACATCGTTTAGGGCGTGGACTACAAGGGTATCTAATCCTTTTTGATCCCCACGCTTTCGTGTTTCAGAGTCAGGAATGCGCCAGTGTGCTGCCTTCGCCTTTGGTGTTCCCCATGATATCAACGGATTTCACCCCTACACCATGAGTTCCGCACACCTCTCGCACCCTCCAGTCTTGCCGTTTCCTGTCCACTCTTTCGGTTGAGCCGAAATCTTTAAGACAGGACTAACAAGACCTCCTACACACCCTTTACGCCCAGTGATTCCGGATAACGCTCGGGGCACTCGTATTACCGCTGCTGCTGGCACGAGTTTAGCAACCCCTTATTCCTCCGCTAACATCAAACCGGTTTAACCCGGCTTTCTCACGGAGAAAAGAACTTTACAGGCCGAAGCCCTTCTTCATTCACGCGGCGTCGCTCCATCAGGCTTTCGCCCATTGTGGAAGACTCTCGACTGCTGCCACCCGTAGGTGTATGGCCCGTGTCGCAGTGCCATCGATGGGGATCATGCTCTCACACCCCCTAAACGTCATAGCCTTGGTAGGCCGTTACCCTGCCAACTAGCTGATATTGCACAGGCTCCTCTCCTTCCGCCGAAGCTTTACTCTTTGGATTGCTCCAAGAGACCATCGGACATTAGTCCCGCTTTCGCGGGATTATTTCCGAGAAAGAGGTGGATAACCTATGTATTACTATCTCGTTTGCCACTAGCCACTGCGTAGCAGTGGAAGCACGAAATCCTAAATTCGAAATCCGAAACAAATTCAAAATTCAAATTACAAATGTTTAAAACATTAGAATTTAAAAATTTAATTATTGTTTCGAATTTCGATATTCGAATTTCGAATTTCCAGTGCTACGCACTGACCCGTGCGACTTGCATGCCTTCTCCACGCCGCCAGCGTTCATCCTGAGCTAGGATCAAACTCATAAATTAATAGAAGTTTGAACTTCTCAAATAGAACGGAACAAAAGAAAAAATATTAGAATTAAATCGTGAAATGAAACGTCCCATGAAATAAATTTTGTTTCAGAAAACAAAATTTGATTTTTAATTAAAAATCATTTCACGGGATAAATGTGGTATTTAGTTTTCAATGTGCGATGCTTTATCTTTCCGCCAAACGGCGAAAAATAAAACACAGATATTACCTTAATAATATCTGTGTAAGAGTTTATACTTTATAAAAACCAGTGTCAAGCCCTTGTTTACTTTTTCCGGTCTTGCCGCTTGTAAACAGTGGCCAGAAGCGGCGAGGCTATAAAAATTGAGGAATAAGTGCCGACAACCACGCCGATTATAAGCGCCAAAGAAAAATATTTGGTGGATTCTCCGCCGAAAAAATACAAGGCCAGAAGCACCAAAACAACGGTCAAAGAAGTATTGATGGATCGCCCGATTGTCTGACTGACGCTGGAGCCGACGGTCTGCTCAAAATCTTCCCCTTGTTTGGATATTTTGATGTTCTCCCGGACGCGGTCAAAAACCACGATGGTGTCATGGACGGAAAATCCCAGAATGGTAAGCAAGGCGGTGATAAACAACGCGTCTATTTCCACGCCGTAATATTTTCCCAGATAGGCGAAAACGCCCGTGGGGATTACCACGTCGTGCGCCAAAGCCGCCACCGTTATCAGGCCGTATTTGAAGGAAGACACCGGCCGGGAAACTTTCCGGAAGGCGAAAGCGATGTAAAGCACTATGGCGACAATGACCATTATTATGGCCGTTATTGATTTTTGCCTTAATTCTTTGCCGATGGTCGGCCCGATGGAGTCAAAGCGTATTTCAGCAAGCTCGCCCTTTGAAGAAAAACCGGCCAACAATCTCTGGTGTTCTTCTTCGTTAAGTTCTTTCGCCCTGACGATAATTCCCTTTTCCCCTGACGGCTGGATTATGACGTTGCCGAGCCCCAGTTCGCCGGCCGCTTCCTGAAGAACCGCCGTTTCCGGCCTGGTGTTTTTGTATTCCGCCTCCAGAAGCGAACCTCCGGTAAACTCAATCCCCTGTTTTAAGCCGAAAAAGAATATGGCAAAAATGCTCGCTGCCATTACGATTCCTGACAAGGCGTACCATATTTTTCTGTGTTTGACGATAAACATAAATTAAACCAAAATTCGAAATCCGAATATCGAAATTCGAAACAGTATTTAAATTCTAATTTCTTAAATTCAAAACAGTTTATAATTTTTAATTTTTGTCATTTGAATTTGTTTCGGATTTCGTGCTTCGTGCTTCGGATTTTATCTAATTCCGCTTCCGAATAAAAATTTTCCGACCTTGTTTTCCCCCTTGAATCCCAAAGCGAACAGGAACGTCCGGCTGGCGGTAATGGCCGTGAACATACTGACTAAAATACCCACTCCCAGCGTCAAAGCGAATCCTTTGACCATGCTGGTGCCCATCCAGAACAAAATGGCGGAAGTTATAAGACTGGACGCGTTGGAATCGCGGATGGAAAGCCAGGCGCGGCTGAATCCTTCGGAAATGGCCGCTTCCAGCGCTTTGCCTTTTTTGAGTTCCTCTTTCATTCTTTCAAAAATAAGAATATTGGCGTCCACGGCCATACCGACGGAAAGGATAAAGCCGGCGATGCCCGGGGCGGTCAGCGTTACCGGTATTATTTTAAACAAAGCCAAAACTATAAGCGTGTAAACGCACAGGGCCAGCACTGCCACCAGTCCCGGCAGCCGGTACCATAATATAAGAAACAGCGCCACCATTATCAGCCCGTAAATTCCGGCGGTGATTCCCTTTACCAAAAATTTCTCTCCCAAAGTCGGACCGATGCTCTGCTGGGAAACGAGGGATATCGGCACCGGCAAGGCGCCGGAGTTAAGCCTCCGCACCAGGAGTTTGGCCTCCTTGGGGGTGAACTGTCCGGATATCTGCGCCCTGCCGCCTTTTATTTCTTCTCTTACCGTGGGCGCGCTTATGGGCGATCCGTCTAAAAAGATGGCTAAGGTTTTGCCGATATTTTCTTTAGTGATTTTGGCGAAAATTTCCGACCCTTCAATTCCAAAACGGCTTTCTTGAGGTATCGACCCGTCAACTGCGACGGGACAAAAACTTTGTTGAAGTCCTGTTTTTCTTCCTCGGACAATTTATCCAAATCAACTGCTTCCGTTCTGAATTCCAGAAATGGCGTCTCTCCTATTAGTCTTATCGCTTCGTTTAGGTCCGCCACGCCGGGCAAATCCACGATAAGCCGCTGCTCCTTCTCCCCGCCTATGGCGCCGCCTTGCTCAACCTGTACCAGCGGCTCGGCCACGCCGAAGAAGTTCACCCTTCTTTCTATGACGTCGCGCAGGCCGCTCATGGCGTCGTCAACCTCGGCCGGATCAATTTCCGACACATCGGCTTTGTATGTCAAGTGGGCTCCGCCCTTTAGATCAAGACCGAGTCTGAACGGCACGTTCAGCGCGGCGCTGTGGAGAAAAGAGCTTTCCGGAATAAAGCTTAAGGCGTTGAAGTAGCCGATGCCCAATCCGGCCAAAAGTATGAAAAAAGCGATGAATCTGTACCTGGCGGCCATGTTGTTATGGCAATTATCCTACATTTTTTTGAGATTTTTGCACTATTGACAATGTTTATAAAGCAATTAAACATAGATTTTTATTTTTAATCTTTTTATCTTGCCGCGTTATACAACAAACTAACCTCTCCCTGCGACAACGCCCTGTCATAAACCCGGACATCGTCGATGATACCGTTAAAATCATATGTTCCGTCTACCCAATCAGAGCCAATGCCAAGTTCTCTATTCCCGTTTTGCACCGTGCCGGCAACAGGTCCGGTATTCCAAGATTGATTTATTTCTCCGTTTAAGTAAACAGTCAGATTGTTGCCGTTTTTTACGCCGACGATGTGATACCAATTATCTTTGACTATCGGAGTCGTCCCTACATTAAAATAATCGGCTGAAGTGTTTGCAATCTGAAAAACCACCTCGTCGCCTGAAGAAACATAGAGTTCCCAGCTTAACCACGGACTTACGGAATGCCTCTTTATAATAATTTGCTGGCTTAGGTTTGAAAGTTTTCTTAATTTAATCCAAACCGAAACGCTCATGCTTCCGCTGCCGGCATCTAAGACATCTCCCATGTTCACGTAATCATCCGCCCCGTCAAACTTAAGCAGCGTGCCGTTGTTTCCCTGGCCGGAACGGTCGCTGGCGGTGTTGGTGACAAAATTGACGTCCGCTCCGTCAAATGTCCAGTGGCCGACAAGACCGTTTCGAAGAATACCGGTTGGAGTTTTGTTGAATTTACTTAAGCTTTGGTTATATAATCGCGCGACCTCCGATCCCGATAACGTCCTGTTATAAATCCTGACGTCATCCATGACTCCATTAAAAAAGGATGAGTTGGCGGACAAGGTCAAGTTGTTGGTATTGTTTGTGTTGCCTACGGAAGATATGCTCGCCGAGTTATCCGCCTGACCGTCAATATATATGGTAACCGTCCCGTCGCGGTCAAAAACGCCGGCAACGTGGCGCCACTGATTGTCATTCACGGTGCCGACGGAAGTCAAATCAACATTGTTCGTGCCGTCGTTTATTTTGGCATAAACCGTTCCGTTCACGTTAACGCTAATAGCGTATCCCGCTCCGCTCCCTCTTTTTTTAATTATATTTTCGAAAGATGTGTTTTTTGTTTTAATCCAGGCGGATAAAGTAAAATCGCCCGTTCCCATATTAAGGACGTTGCCCATGTTCACGTAATCATAGCAGCGTGCCGTTGTTTCCCTGGCCGGAACGGTCGCTGGCGGTGTTGGTGACAAAATTGACGTCCGCTCCGTCAAATGTCCAGTGGCCGACAAGACCGACATTTAAAGCGGAAGGACGAGAGATTTTAAAGCTGGCGGAGGAATAGTTGTAAAAACCGAAGAATAACAATGCTAGCGCTATTGTGGAAATTTTTGTAAAATTTATGAACATATTTTTAAATAAAAATTTAAATATCAAAAATTAAAAGATTATTTTTTACCTTTTAATGTTATTATACTGGAAGCAAAAATATTGGACAATTCCAGTAATTCTTTCAAAAGCCAGTTTAATTCGTCCTTATCCTCTTTATCGGCATCCCGCAACAAAGTAAGCCATGCTTTTGATTCGTTTGAAGATTTTTCGGCTTTTGCGGCAGTTTTATTTCTTTTATTTCCTTGGCCATAACAATTTATTTTACCAGATAAAAATAAATGTCAAAATTACATTAAACTAGCTTTCGCTTGAAACGCTTGATTGGCTCGCTTCGCTTGAATATTCTGATTGGGAGGACGATTCAGCGCTCGCTGACGAAGATTGCGAACTTGTTGACGACGATATTTCCTCCGAAGAGCTGCTGCTTTGAGCCGATGAAGATTCTTCTGATGAAGATGAGTTACTTGATGATTCGGAACTGCTTAACGAACTTTGGCTTGATGTTGCTGCTTCCGATGATGAAGAGCTG
>JABWAS010000007.1 GCA_013360865.1 Candidatus Paceibacter sp. | reverse complement strand
TGAAACAATATTTGAAATACTACAAGTATGAACGGCTTCATGCCGGAATTAATTTCTTAACTCCAGCTCAGGTGGTGTGAAGCTATTGGAGACTGGACGTGGTAGAAAATCGGCCTTAAATATGGCATAATTTTAGAGTTTGGCGGGGTGTAGTATAGTGGTAGTACCTGCCTGCCGGCAGGCGTACCCTTTTGGGGTGCCTGCCCGCCAATCGCCTTATGCCGGGCTGTAGTATAACGGTAGTACGCATGCATGGGGTGCATGTAGCCCGAGTTCAACTCTCGGCAGCCCGATAGCTCAAGGCGTATGGCAGGCGGGGGTATGGCCCGAGTTCGATTCTCGGCACTCCGAAAATTTAAAATATGAAATATACGCCAACCATCGGTTTGGAAATACACGTTGAGCTTAAAACGCGGACAAAGATGTTCTGCGATTCTTTGAATGACCCGGACGAGAAAAGGCCGAACGTAAACATTTGCCCCGTGTGTATGGGCCACCCGGGAACTTTGCCGGTGGCCAATAAAGAAGCGGTAAGAAAAGTTTTACTGGTTGGAAAATCGCTCGGCGGCAAACTGGCCGATTATTCCCGCTTTGACCGCAAAAATTATTTTTACCCCGACATTCCGAAAGGTTATCAGATAAGCCAGTACAAACATCCGCTTGTTGAAGGCGGGGAGCTTGGCGGAGTTGAAATTACCAGAATTCATCTGGAAGAAGATACGGGGAAGCTGGCGCACGCCGAAGACGGTTCCTCCAGTTTGGTTGACTTTAACCGCGCCGGCGTGCCACTGATGGAGTTGGTGACGGAGCCGTGCGTAAAGTCGGGCAAAGAAGCCAGAAGATTCGGGGAAGAGTTGCAGTTGATTTTGCGCTATCTCGGCGCCTCCGACGCGGAGATGGAAAAAGGGCAGATGAGAGTAGAGGTGAATATAAGTTTGGCGGAAGAGCCAGGCACCGAACGAACTGGAAAGTCGGCCTCCTTAGGGACGGTCATAACGGGGAAGCCCACGGAGGCCGAACTTTCCAGTTCGTTCTCGAAAAAGCTCGGCACTAAAGTTGAAATAAAAAACCTCAACTCGTTTCGCGCGGTGGAGCGGGCGATTGAGTATGAGATAGAAAGGCAGTCGGCGTTGTTGGAAGCGGGCGAAAAAGTGAAGCAGGAAACGCGCGGCTGGGACGAGGGCAAACAGAAAACTTTTTCCCAAAGAGAAAAAGAGGCGGCGCATGATTACCGCTATTTCCCCGAGCCGGATTTGCCGCCGCTTATAATTAGTGAACTTGGTTTTGACCTGTTTTTGCCGGAGTTGCCGGAAGAAAAGAGAAAAAGATTTAAAGAAAAGTACGGGCTAAAAGAGGAAGCGGTTGAAGTTTTTGTCCGCGATATGGCGATGGGAAAATTTTTTGAAAGTGTTGTTGACTATCTGGTCGGCAAGAAGTCGGCCTCCTTAGGGACGGGCATAACGGGGAAGCCCACGGAGGCCGAACCTCTTGCCGCCCCAGTGCTTCTCGGGGCCAATTATATAATTTCCGACTTGAATGGATTAGCGAAAGAAAAAGGTGTTTTGTTTAGCGACATCAAAGTTAACCCGGAAATATTTGCAAAGTTAATAACAATGACGGACAAAGGCGCAATTTCTTCCCGCGGCGCTAAGGACGTTTTAAAGATAATGTTTGAAGAGGGTGGCGATCCGGAGCAAATCGTCAAAGAGAAAGGTCTGGCGCAAACTTCGGACGATTCTTTTATCAAAAATATTGTAGAGGAAGTGATAAACAAAAACCCTGCCGTAACGGAGGATTACAGGAGAGGCAAAGAAGCCGCTCTGCAGTTCCTCATAGGGCAGGGCATGAAGTTCTCAAAAGGCAAAGCCAATCCGGAGGTGTTGAAGAAATTTTTGAAAGAAAAATTGCAATAATTTTTGCGCCAGATATAATGGTTTGTCAATGGCTAAAAAAACATCCATAAAAAGAATATACATGGACCACGCGGCGGCGGCGCCGATGGATAAGCGCGTCAAAAAGGCGATGATGCCTTTTTGGGTTGAAGACTTCGGCAATCCGAACGCTTTGTATAAGGAAGGGCTTGTTGCCAGGCAAGCGATAGAACAGGCGCGGGAAGACGCGGCTAAAGTTTTAGGCGCGCGAGCGAAAGAAATTATTTTCACCAACGGCGGAACGGAAAGCGATAATCTGGCTATTTTTGGAGTGGCTAGAAATTTTCTTGAATCCTTCGGCAAATCGCTTTCCTTAAGGACGGACAGCAAGGGGAAGTCTACGGAAAGCGATATTGCTTCAGGATTCACTTCTTACACTCCGCGCCCTCACATCATCACCACTAAATTTGAACACCACGCTGTTTTAAACGCCTGCAAGTTTTTGGAAACGCAAGGGTTTGAAGTGACTTATCTTGATGTCGGCAAAGACGGTGTGGTAAACCCCGATGATGTCAAAAAGGCCCTGAAGCCGGAGACGATTTTGGTAACGATAATGTACGCTAATAATGAGATTGGCACTGTTCAGCCGATTAAAGAAATCGCCAAAGTTATTCGCAATTTTAAAAAAGCTTTGCCCGGGCAAAAGCCTACAAAGCCGTTTTTCCACACCGATGCCTGCCAGGCGCCGGGATATTTGGATTTAAACGTGGAAAGACTCGGCGTGGACTTGCTCACCTTAAACGGCTCCAAAATTTACGGACCGAAAGGGACAGGCTTGCTCTATGTAAAAGATGGCGTTAAGCTTCAGCCGTTGCTTTACGGCGGCGAGCAGGAAAGGAAACTACGCCCCGGTACGGAAAACGTGACCGGTATAGTCGGTCTGGCCGAAGCGTTGAAAATCGCCGACACGGAAAAAGAAAAAGAAGCGAAGCGGTTATCCACCTTGCGCGATTATTTTACGCAAAGACTGACTACGGAAATTTCTAAAACGGTTTTAAACGGCCATCCGTCAGAAAGATTGCCCAACAACGTCAACGTTTCCATTCTTGATGTGGAGGGGGAGGCGGTGATATTATATCTGGACGAGAAAGGGGTGGCTTGCTCCACCGGTTCGGCCTGCACTTCCGAGAGCCTGGAGCCTTCTCATGTTATAATGGCCATCGGGCGGCCGCACGCTTACGCCCATGGGGCGATGAGATTTTCACTCGGCAGGAGCACAACGAAGAAGGACATAGATTACGTGATGAAGGTTTTGCCGCCGATCGTGGAAAAATTAAGAAGCATGTCGCCGACGAACATAGAAGTTAAATCCTAAGCACGAAATACGAAATCCGAAACAATATCAAAAATTAAAAATTCAAATGGCAGAAATTTAGAATTTAGAAAATTAGAATTTGTTTCGAATTTCGATATTCGAATTTCAAATTTTTAAAACAATGGCTGACGTAGACAAATGGGTATATTCGGATGTGGTGAAAGACCATTTCATGCACCCGAGAAATTTTTTGGCCAATGAGCCAAAAGACGAGGAATTTGACGCTTTCGGCGAAGTGGGCAGTTTTGCCTGCGGCGATATCATAAAAATCTGGATAAGATTGGACAAAGAAACGGATAAAATAAAAGACATCAAATGGCGGACGTGGGGTTGCGCCACTGCCATAGCCAGCGCCTCGGCCTTCTCGGAGATGCTCATTAAAGACGGCGGCATGAATTTAGATGAAGCTCTTAAGATAAAACCGCAGGACATCGCCGATTATCTCGGCGGACTGCCGGCGCGGAAATTCCATTGTTCCATTTTGGCCGACAAAGCCTTCCGCAAGGCGGTTGACAGTTATCGTGCGGTTGCCGCTACTATCAAGGACCGACCTTGATAGCAGCTAGCAAGGTCGGTCCTTGATAGTATATTTGACACAGGGCGTGTCTTGTTGATAAAATTTTCTTATATTGAAAACATGGAAAACCTAACGAAAAATCAGGTGATTTTGCTTGTCCTCTTAGTCAGCTTCGTGACCTCTTTGGCCACGGGCATTGTTACCGTTTCTCTGGTAAACCAAGCTCCGCCTCCGGTGACTCACACCATAAGCAAGGTGGTTGAAAAAGTCTCGGAAGAGCCCAAGCAAAAAATAGTTTACGTAAACAACGAAGACAAGATAATAAAAATCGTCAAAGACGGCGCGCCGGCGGTGGTTAGCATCATCGCTACCAGAGACGTGTCGGTTATGGAGCAGTACGGCGCCAGCCCTTTTGACGACGAATTCTTCAAAAATTTCCCCGGATTTTTCCCGGACATTATGATACCGCAGTATAGGCAGAAAGGGACGGAAAAGAAGCAGGTTTCCGGCGGCACTGGGTTCTTTGTTTCCAAAGACGGGATAGTGCTCACCAATAAACACGTCGTGGCCGACACCGAGGCCGAGTATTCCGTTTTGGCCAACGACGGCAAAACCTACGCCGCCAAAGTTCTCTCAAGAAATCCGTTCCAGGACATAGCGGTTTTGAAGGTTGAGGGTAGCAGCTTCCCGTTCATTCCTCTGGGCGACTCCGATTCGCTGAAGCTTGGTCAGACCGTGGTGGCGATAGGCAACGCGCTGGGTGAATTCCAAAATACCGTTTCAACTGGAATTGTTTCCGGTCTCAATCGGAGAATAACGGCCCAAGGCTCGCCGACCGGACCGGAAGATTTACAGGGGCTTGTCCAGACTGACGCCGCCATCAATCCGGGCAACTCCGGCGGACCGCTGATTGACCTTAATGGCAAGGTCATCGGCATCAATACCGCCCGGGCGCAGGCGGAAAACGTCGGCTTCGCTCTGCCGGTCAATGTGGCCAAAAGAGATATCAAAGACGCGGTTGAGTTCGGTATGATAAAATATCCGTACATGGGTATAAGGTACAAGATAACCGAAGACGGACTTTTGGTGAGCAAGGGGGAAAACGGCGAACCGGCCGTTGACCCGGACGGACCGGCGGCAAAAGCGGGGATTCTGGAAGGAGATTTGATTACTGCTATTGACACGGCCAAGATAAATCAGAATAATACACTGGCGGCCGTACTGAACATGCGCCGGGTGGGCGAAACGATAAAGATTAAGTTAAAGAGAGCAGATAAGGAAATGACGCTGGATATCGTCTTACGGGAAAGACCGGAAATTATTAAATAAATCCTAAGCACGAAATACGAAATCCGAAACAATATCAAAAAGTAAAAATTCAAATGGCAGAAAATTTAGAATTTAAAAAATTAAATTTTGTTTCGAATTTCGATATTCGAATTTCGAATTTTTAAACCAATGCCTCCATTTTCAAATTTTACGATAAAAGCCCAGGAAGCGGTGCGCAAGGCGCACGAGCTTACCATAGAAAGGGGTCAGAATCACGTTGACGTGATGCATCTTCTGGCCGCGCTCGTTTTACAGGAAGAAAGCGTGGTCATCTCTATTCTGGAAAGAATGGAAATAGACGTTAATTTTTTAAACGACAGCGTTTTTGAAAGCCTGTCGGAACAGGAATACTCGCCGGTCGCCGCTCCGACTTATCAGGTTTACATCACTCCGGAATTAAGCCGGGTGCTGGAAACTTCCCATAAAATTTCCCAGCTGCTTAAAGACGACTACGTTTCAGTGGAGCATTTGCTTCTGGCCATTCTGGAAATTCCGTCCAAAGCCAGAGAAGTATTAAGCAGGCTGCGCGTAGACAAAAGCGCCGTGATGAGAATTCTTACTGAGATGAAAAAGTCCAGCGTGATAGAAGCCGAAACCGGCAAAAAGCCGAAAGTGTTTGAGAAATACGCCCGCAATCTCACCAAAATGGCCAAGGAGGACAAACTGGACCCCGTCATCGGCCGGGATAACGAGATAAAACGGCTGATGCAGATACTCAACCGCAGGACGAAAAACAACCCGATTCTCATCGGGGAAGCCGGCGTGGGCAAAACCGCCATCGCTGAAGGTTTGGCGCAAAGAATAGTTAAAGGAGAAGTGCCGTCCTCGCTAAGAGACAGAGAACTCATCTCTCTGGACGTCGGCTCCATGGTGGCCGGCACCAAATACCGGGGAGAGTTTGAGGAAAGGTTCAAATCTTTTATGAAAGAGGTGGAAAAGGCGGCCGGAAAAGTCATTCTGTTCATAGACGAAATTCATACCATTATCGGAGCCGGAGCAGCCGAGGGCGCCATTGACGCTTCCAATATGCTCAAACCGGCTCTGGCCAGGGGAGAATTGCGGGCCATCGGAGCCACGACGTTGAAGGAATATCAGAAACACATAGAAAAAGACCCGGCTTTCGCCCGCAGATTCCAGCCGATTTACGTGGAAGAACCTTCCGCGGACGACGCCGTGGCGATTTTGCGCGGACTCAACGATAAATACGAACTTTACCACGGCATTAAAATAACGGACGAGGCCATCAGGGCCGCCGTCAATCTTTCCAGCCGTTACATCGCCGACAGATTTTTGCCGGACAAGGCGGTTGACCTTATAGACGAAGCGGCTTCGGCTTTGAGGCTTAAGCTGGACAGCATGCCGGACGAGCTGGAGTCGGTTAACAAAGAAATAATGAAACTGGAGATAGAAAGAGAAGTGCTCAAAAAAGAAAAAGGCAGAAGCGGCTCTTCCGACGAGCAGGGAAAGGAAAGGGAAAACAGGCTCAAGGAGATAGAAGTAAAAATAAACGAACTGAAGGACACGGTTTCGGAAATGAGGGCGAAGTGGAAGAACGAAAAAGAAAACATTGACGCCATAAGCAAACTGAAGAAAGAAATAGAACTGCTGAAGCTGGAGGCGGATTCTTCCGAGCGGGAAGCCGATTTCGCCCGCGTGGCCGAGATACGCTACGGCCGGATACCGGAACTGGAAAGGCAGCTCAAGCTCAAGGACGGCAAACTGAAGAAAAAGCAGATCTCCAGGATACTCAAAGAGGAAGTGACGGAAGAAGACATCGCCGGCGTTGTTTCTCGCTGGACGGGCATCCCCGTTTCCAAAATGCTGGAGGGTGAGATGGAAAAACTGGAAAAAATGGAAGATGTGTTAAGAAACAGAGTGATCGGACAGGAAGAAGCAATTTCCAAAATCGCCAACGCCGTCAGGCGCTCCCGCGCCGGAGTGGCTTATGAAGACCGTCCCATTGGCTCGTTTATGTTTCTTGGTCCGACAGGCGTGGGCAAAACCGAGCTGGCCAAAGCACTGGCGGAGTTTATGTTCAACGACGAGAAAGCGCTGATAAGAGTGGATATGTCGGAATATATGGAAAGGCACACCGTTTCCAAAATAATCGGCTCGCCGCCGGGCTATGTCGGCCACGAAGAAGGCGGCCAGCTTACGGAACTTGTCCGGCACCGCCCCTATTCCGTCATACTTTTTGACGAGATAGAAAAAGCCCATCCGGAAATATTCAACATAATGCTGCAGATTTTGGACAACGGCCGCCTGACGGACGCCAAAGGCAGGCATGTCAACTTCAAAAACACCGTCCTTATAATGACATCCAACGTCGGTTCCGATTACGTCCGCCGCCTGGAGAAGCTTGGCTTCACCATTAATGAGGAAAACAAGGAAAAAGAAGACAGCGAAGAATTGAAGAGCAAGATAAGGCAGGCTTTGGAAAGCAGATTCCGGCCGGAGTTTTTAAACCGCCTGGACGAGATAATAATATTCAACCCGCTGGGCAAGGAAGAAATCAAGAACATCGTCAAAATCCAGATTGACCTTACCGCCAGGCGTCTGCTGGAAAAAGGTATCAGCCTCAAAATAACCGAGGCCGCCCTTTCCTTTTTGGCCAAGGAAGGCTATAATCCGAACTACGGCGCCAGACCTTTAAAGCGGCTTATTCAGAGCAAAATCCTCAACCGGGTGGCGGAATTTATAATCGGCAAGAAGGCCAAAGCGGGCGACACAGTGCTGGTTGACGCTGCCGCCGGAGAGCTTGCGGTTGCCATAGCTCCGAAATCAGCCAGGAGCTCCGCCGGCAAAACAGGTGTCAAACAAGCGGGGGCTAAATAGATTTTAATTGTGGGCAGGGAGGGATTTGAACCCCCGTAGGCCATAGGCCGCCAGATTTACAGTCTGGTGTAATTGACCACTCTACCACCTGCCCGAAAAGGACAATAAATATTAACACGGCCGAAAACGTCATTCAAGTTTGATTTTTAACCGAAAATGTTATAGATTATAAACCTATGTCAAAAATCCAAGAATATCTTATAAAACTCCAGTGCAAGGACTGCAAACGGGTAAACTACTGGACGCGCAAAAACAAGAAAAAAGTTGAGAAAAAACTTGAGGCTAAAAAGCACTGCCCGTGGTGCGGGAAGCACGCCATGCACAAAGAACTTAAGAAGTAATCCAGTTCATTGTGAAATTCCAAGCGCCAAGCGCCAAATCCCAAACAATATCAAAATTCTAATTTTTAAAATTCCAA
Organism: Candidatus Paceibacter sp.; assembly: GCA_013360865.1. Classification (NCBI taxonomy): domain Bacteria; kingdom Bacillati; phylum Minisyncoccota; class Minisyncoccia; order Minisyncoccales; family Candidatus Paceibacteraceae; genus Candidatus Paceibacter; species Candidatus Paceibacter sp. The sequence goes on along the minus strand of JABWAS010000007.1, from coordinate 22,067 downwards.
ACCATTTTTTAGGTTATTGGAATTTATTTGGGATTTGTAATTTGGAATTTGTGATTTATTATTTATAAGAAGGGGGTATAGTTTAGTGGTAGAACAACGGTCTCCAATCCGCCAAAATTTTGGGAGCTTAGTTAAGTGGCATAACTGCGGTCTCCAAAACCGCTGTCAGGGGTTCGATTCCTCTAGCTCCCGCCAATATGGGCGGACGATTCCTTGTACCCCCGAAGTAATTGCTAAAAATTTTTCAATAGTTTTTCCGCTTCCTTTACATTTTTAATCCACCTAATCCTCTTATCTCTTTTGAACCACGTCATCTGGCGTTTGGCGTATTGCCAATTCTCCAAAAGCATTCGTTTAAGCATCTCGTCTTTATCAGTTTTGCCTTGCAAAAATAGGGCGGGGTATTTGTATTCAAAACCCAATTCGTAAATCCTTTTCCAAGACAAGCCCGATTTTCTCAATTTTTTTGTTTCGGCAATCAGCCCCTCTTTCAACATTTTCTTGATCCTTTTTTTAATATTCTTTTTCAGAATTTCGTCCGGTAATTTTATCCCAACCCGCGCAACATCAAGGCGTCGCCTTGGTGTTTCAAGTTGAGGAACATAGCCAATTGCTTTTGCAATCTCTATGGCTCGGATAAGTCTCCTTGGATTTTTCGAGTCAATATTTTTGGCCCGTTCGGGGTCTAATTTTTTGAGCATTTCAAACATTTCTCCCGTCGTTTTTTCCTCCAGCTCTTTTCTTAATTTCCAGTCCGGCTTAACTTCCGGCAAGACGATATTGTCCACGATGGCCTGAATGTACAGACCCGTACCGCCGACAATAATCGGCGTTTTGTTTTTGGCAAATATTTTTTCTAGCGCTTCTTCCGCGCATTTTTTGAAGTCAACGACGGTAAAAACTTTTTTCGGCGAAACAAAATCCAGGCAATAATGAGGAATATTTTTATAAATAAAAGTTTTTTGGTTTTGAGTTTTGGTTTTTAGTTTTGAACTTTGAGCTTTGATTTTATTTCGCCATTCGCCCTTTACTTTCCCGCTCCCAATATCCAACCCTCTATACACTTGTCTTGAATCAGACGAAATAATCTCACCGCCAATTTTTTTGGCAATCTTAACGGCCATCTCGCTTTTTCCGCTCGCCGTCGGCCCGAGAATTACAATAATTTTCCTTTTAGACTCCATACGTTTGCTTTAAAAACTTTTGCCAAAACGAAATTATTTTTATCGTATTTTTTATCAAGCTCTATCGGTTTGTTGCCTTCCGTTCGGCCGTTTAAAACTTTTACGATTTTGCCTACCAGTTTTTTGTTGTTTTCCAAAGCGGTCTTTTTGAGAATTTCGTTCAGCTCGTCTTTGCGCGCTTCTTTTTCTTTGTGCGGCACGTCGTCTTTAAACATTTTGGCGGCGGCGGTTTTGGGGCGAGGCGAATATTCGGAAAGAAAAGCCATGTCAAATTTTATTTCTTCAAACAATTTTTTCGTGCCTTCAAATTGCTTTCTTGTCTCACCAGGGAATCCGACGATAACATCCGTTGAGATGGCGATGTCAGGAATGTTTTTACGGATTTTTTTAATTAATTTTTTGTAATGTCCGACGGTGTATGGCCGGCCCATTCTTTTTAGAACCGCGTTATTTCCGGACTGCACCGGCAGATTTATATAACGGGCGAATTTTTCGCATTCAGCCATGGCCTTGATTAAATCATCGGAAAAATCTTTCGGGTGCGGCGAAGTGAAGCGAATCCAAAAATCACCTGGCACGTAATTAATTATCCGCAACAATTTTGAAAAATCAACAACACCGTTTTTGTAAGAGTTTACCGTTTGTCCAAGCAGCCAAATTTCTTTGGCCCCATTATCCACCGCTTTTTTAACATCTTTTAAAATTTCTTCCACCGGACGGGAAACTTCTCGTCCTCGGGCGAGAGGTACTATACAGTAAGTGCAAAACTTGTCGCAGCCATTGGAAACGGGAATGAGCGCGGAAATGCCGGAAACACTTTTGTCATCATTTAAAATGCTACCTAAAAAATGCGATCGCTTATTATAGGTAGCATTTTTATCAAGAAGTTTTGGCAGGGTTTCAATGTCCTTCATGTCAACGAAATGGTCAAAAAGAGGGAGGCGTTTTTTTAATTCGTCTTTGCCGTAATGAGTCATGCAGCCGGTCAAAATAATTTTTAATTCCGGATTTTTGTTTTTGAGTTCCTCCAGTTTTCTGTTCAGGCCGAAAACCCTGTCTTCCGCTTTTTGGCGGACGGAGCAGGTGTTGAAGATAAGGACGGAGTTGCCGCCGCCGAGTAATTCCGTTTCGTTTTTTGCCGGCGCGAATCCGGCGCTTTCCATCACCCTTGCCGTCTTTTCCGAATCGGCCAGATTGGCCTGGCAGCCGAAGGTGGTAATAAGATACTTCATCAAAAACACCTTAACACATTTGACCTTGTTTTATCAATCTGCTAGTATCTGAATTATTGAATTATGCCCGGTAGGACAAATTATGATGGTTTTTGCTGGGCAATTTAAAGTCGGTAATAATATTAAAAAGTAACTGATTGTCTGATTGTTGAGCGATTATTTAATAAAAAACAAGAAGCAATCATAATTTGTACTAACCGGGATGTTAAAGATAAGGCTGCAGCGCGTCGGGAAGAAGCACGACCCTAACTACAGGGTTGTTCTTATGGACTCAAAAAGGGCCGCCGGAAGCGGCGCGGTCAGGGAAGTTCTCGGCTTTTATGACGTGAAGAAAGGCGGAGTTAAGCTGGATGGGGAAAAGATAAAAAATTGGATTTCCAAAGGAGCGCAGGCTTCTGACACTGTTTTTAATATGCTGGTTAGCCAGAAAGTTGTCGTTGGCCCTAAGAGAGACGTTTTGCCGCCCAAAAAGAAGACGGCCGAGGCCGCCGCCAAACCGGCGGAAAAGGCTCCGGGAGCAGCTCCGGTTGCCGAAGCTAAAGAACCGGCCAAGGAAGAAGCGCCAAAAGCCTAAAATCAGCGAAAATAAGAGGGGACTTGACAATTTGGAAAATTTGAACATAATAGAAAAATAATGCAGAATGGTCGAAGCTGCCTGTTGATTAAAAGATAAGAACAGAGCAAAAAGATGGCTGAAAAAGACAAAGAATTTCTTGAGTACGTCGTCAAATCGCTTGTTGACAACCCGACAGACGTCAAAATCGACCGAAAGGTTGATGAGATGGGTGTCCTTTTGACCCTCAAGGTTAACGCCTCAAATATGGGTCAGATAATCGGCCGCAGCGGCAACACCGCCAAAGCCATAAGGACTCTTTTGAGAGTTGTCGGCATGAAGAACAACGCCCGCGTGAACCTCAAGATTGAGGAGCCGGAAGGCGGAATGAGAGCCGCCAAGAGCGTTGATCAAGCGATGGACGATTTGAAGATATAATCGCTTTCTCAACAAATAAAATCCCGATTTACCTCCGCCAACTGGCGGACGGCGAACGGGATTTTATTTTTATAAAAAATGAAGTTTGATATCATAACAATTTTCCCCGAAGTTTTGAAGGAATATTTTGATTCCTCCATTTTGGGGCGGGCGCGAAAAAGCGGCGCCATTAAAATTAGATTTCATGATTTGCGGAAGTACGCAACAGGCAAGCACAAGAAAGTTGATGACAGACCTTTTGGTGGCGGGCCAGGGATGGTTCTCAAAATTGAACCAATTGCCAAATCAATCTCAAAAATAAAATCTAAAATCTCCCGCCCGCATCGCCAACGAAGCGTGGCGGGCGCGGCAAATCTGGAAAATTCCAAAATCATTATTTTTTCTCCTTCGGGGAAGCAGTTTACTCAAAAAATGGCCCGTGATTGGGCGAAGAAATACGACAACATCATAATGATTTGCGGACGATATGAAGGGGTGGACGCGCGAGTGAAAAAAATTTTCTCCGCCGAAGAAATTTCTATCGGCCCTTATGTTTTAACCGGCGGAGAATTGCCGGCGGCAGTCGTAGCGGACGCCGTGTCCAGACAAATTCCGGGCGTTTTGGGCAAAGAAGAGTCGCTGGAAGAGGAAAGGGGATTATCCGGTTTTCCAATTTACACCAGACCGGAAATTTTTGAGTTTAAAGGAAAAAAATATTCCATATCCAAAATTCTAAAATCCGGCGACCATAAGAAAATAAACACATGGAGAAGCGCGCGCTCTAAAAAATTGTTTTAATTATTTTACGGCTGGATTATAATATTCTTGTTATGATTGAAATAATTCCGGCCATAAACGCTTTGTCTTTTGAGGAAGCGAAGAATAAAATCAGACTCGTTGAGCCTTACGTCAAATGGGCGCATCTTGATGTTGCCGACGGAACGTTTACCAAAAACACTTTATGGCACAATCCGGCGGAACTTGATTTGCTGGAAACGAGTTTGAATCTGGAAGTGCATTTGATGGCAAGCGAGCCGGAAAAAAGAATAATGGACTGGCTCAAGCCGAACGTCAGAAGAATTATTTTCCATGTCGGCGCGTCCAAAGACCCGGATTTTGTCATAAATTTATGTCAAAAAAACGACGTGGAAGCGGGTGTTTCCATTTCTCCGGACGAATCGGAAGCCAAGGCGTTGGCGCGTAAAGACAAAGTAAAATTTTTCCAGATCCTCGGCGTTCATCCCGGATTGCCCGGGCAGAAGACGCTGGAAGAAACATTTGATCGGATAAAAGAGGTGAGAAAATTCTGCCCGTCGTGTATAATAGAAGCCGACGGGGGAATGAATAAGGAGACGATACCGAAAGTGGTTTCTGCGGGAGCTAATATAATAGTCGCGGCAAATGCGATTTTCAACAGCGGAAAAAGTATAAACGAAACGATAGAAGAGTTGGAAAATTTGTAAATCCGAAGCACGAAGCGCGAAATCCGAAACAATATTAAAATTCAAATATTTAAAATTTAAAAAATTAAAATTTGTTTCGAATTTCGATATTCGGATTTAGAATTTATTTTTTTATGCATCTAACCGACAATCAAATAAAAGACCTGGAAAAAAAGGCCAATGATATTCGTCAGGATATTATTGGTATGCTTCTTGAAGCAAAATCAGGCCACAGCGCCGGGCCGCTTGGAATGGCCGATGTTTTTACGGTTTTGTATCATACCGACGCCATTAAACACGACTCGAAAAATCCAGATTGGGAAGAAAGAGACAGAATAGTTTTATCCAACGGCCACATCTGCCCTGTGCTCTACGCGGCTATGGCTAGCACCGGATATTTTCCGCCGAAAGAATTAAAAACTTTGCGAAAATTCGGCTCCAGATTGCAAGGTCATCCGCATCGACTGGTTTTGTCCGGTCTGGAAACATCTTCTGGTCCGCTCGGTTCCGGCCTATCGCAAGCCGCCGGTATGGCTTACGCTTTTCGCCTAGACAAAAAAAAGAACCAAACAATCTGCTTGATGGGCGACGGCGAGCTTGATTGCGGCCAAATCTGGGAGGCGGCGATGTGGGCGGGTAAAAACAAGCTGGACAACCTCACGGCGATAATAGACAGAAATAACATCCAGATAGACGGCTTCACCGAAGACGTAATGCCGCTGGAGCCGCTGGATGAAAAATTCCACAGCTTTGGTTGGCACGTGATAGAGATAAACGGCAACGATATCAGAGCCGTTTACGATGCTTTGCAACAAGCCCGAGCCGTGTTTGAAAAGCCGGTATGTATTATCGCTTACACCATCCCGGGTAAGGGCGTGGACTTCATGGAAAACGATTTCAACTGGCACGGCAAACCGCCGAATGGCGAAGAGGGCGGAAAGGCCTTGAGACAATTAAGAACACTAGGAGGAAAAATTAAGAGCGAAAATGAGTAAAAATAATTTTTATCAAACAATTTTTAAATTATGAAAAAATATAAATTGTTAATTATAATTATTTTAGTTATTGTTGTTTTTGCCGCCGGGTTCGCTTTTGTTAAATACTCTGAATTATATAAAAAAAATAGTGGAAAAACTGACTCAAATAAAATAATTCCTAAAGATTACTCTTTGGTGGGTTATTCTCTTAAAAGTTCACCCATTTATAGCGAACTTCCCGACTATTGTTCTGATCCAAAGCAAGAACCTTGGACAATACAGAAAGACGTTCAACTTGTAAAAAACGGCAACGAAATTATTGTTCCTAGCCTGCTGCAACTTATTTTTGCTTCTGATAATGAGAAACCAAATTGTATAACCGAAATAAGTATATTTTCTGCGCCGAAGAATGGTAAATATTTATACTTAGAAGTTCCTGAATTAAGCTTCAAAGAACATTTAAACCGGCCGATATATCGTTTAGATTTGTCAAACTTGTCAGTTAAAAAGCTGTCCAATGTTTCCATCGGCGGGTCAAATACAGTAGAAGAAGACGGAAAATTTTTTGGCTTTATCATCGCTAATAATGTGTTATTGCCAGACGGGAAAAGACTTATTCAATGGGATGAAAACGGAGTGTATTTAGTGGATATGAAAACGGATTACAAAAATATTTTATATACTGCCCCACAAAATCAATGGCTAATTTCAAGCATTGATCCTGAAGATGCGGTTGGCCAAATTTTTAATACAGATGTTAAAATAGAAGGAAATCAGATAGTTATTGGAATTTACGATAAAAACATATCTCAAGACGGTAAGGTTGTTTTTGACAACGATGGAGATATAAACTGGAAAGAATTAGATCCAAGTGGCGAACACATGATTGAACCGAAGTTTAAATTTATTGAAAAAGTCACCATATCAATTCCTAAAAATTAATTAAATAAACAACTAAGGCAATTAACTATGCCGAACAAAACCCTAAAACTTAATCCGAAACTTTTTCAAGACGATATTGAGCAGATGCCAACTCGCTTCGGCTACGGCGACGGGTTGGTGATTGCCGGCAAAGAAAATCCCAATGTTGTGGCGCTTTGCGCCGATTTGACGGATTCCACCCGCACCTCGATCTTCAAAAAAGAATTTCCGGACAGGTTTGTGGAAATGGGGATAGGCGAGCAGAACATGGCTTCGTTGGCTTCCGGCATGGCAGCGGTTGGCAAAATTCCATTCATATCTTCTTACGCGATGTTTTCGCCTGGACGGAATTGGGAGCAGGTAAGAACGACGATTTGCTACAACAATCAAAATGTTAAAATCGCCGGCGCGCACAGCGGCGTTTCCGTCGGCCCAGACGGCGCCACTCATCAGGCGATAGAAGATATCGCCATTACTCGCGTTATCCCCAACATGGTCGTCATCGCTCCGTGCGACGCTATTGAAGCAAAAAAGGCGACCATTGCCGCCGTCAAACATAAAGGTCCGGTTTACATAAGATTCACCAGAGAAAAAACGCCGGTTATGACAACGGAAGAAACGCCGTTTGAAATCGGCAAAGCCGAAATTTATCAGGAGGGGAAAAATGTTTCCATTATCGCCTGCGGGCCGTTGCTGTACGAAGCGCTCAAGGCTGCCAAAGAATTAGCCAAAGAGGGAATTGAAGTAGAGGTGATAAATAACCACACCGTCAAACCGATGGACAATGATACTATTTTAAAATCGGTGAAAAAAACTGGTTGCGTTGTGACGATAGAAGAGCATCAAGCCGCCGGTGGCATGGGCTCGGCGATAAGCGAATTATTGTCCCAGAACTTTCCCGCGCCGATGGAAATAATCGGCGTCAAAGACCGCTTCGGCGAATCGGGAGAACCCGCTCAACTTTTGGAAGCATTCGGGCTTACTTCAAAAAATATTATTGATAAAGCCAAAAAAGTTCTGAAGCGCAAAATTTGACTACTTGCGTAATTTAGTGTTATAACCTTATCGGATTTGGAAAAACAGCCGCGCGGCTGTTTTTATTGAAAACTGAATATCTTTAAAAACAGGAGGACAATGATGGATGCGGATAATAAAGAAATTCTTGGCGTTCTTGTTAAAGAAACAAGGGACATTATCAGGAAAAGAACTCTAAAGGGTTTATTTTTTGGGGTAGTTGGCGCAGCGCGCCTTGAGAAGGGTTTGTTAAAAATTTATAAGTCCTTTGGCGTGGCACCCGGGGCGGATTTTTTTTCCGCCGCATCCAGTACTTACTATGCCGCTATGGGCAATGCGTTTTCTCGCGCAAAAGAGTCAGGTTTGTTTTTAAAACTACTCTGGCGGTTGCGCGCGTGGAAATGCAGAAGGATAGCTAAAAAATATTCTGATAAGTTTGCGGCCTTAAAGCCTATGGAAAAAATGACCCTTGGGGAACTCGATGCGCGAGCCTGTGTTTTGCGTAAGGCGAGGCGGCAGCGGGAAGCTCTTGGCCATCTCAGTCACGGGATAATGAGAGTTTCGACAAAACAGGAAGGGACGAAACATGACCTGTGTTTATTCCTCATCCACGAGGCGGAGATATTGGCAGAGACGGGGAAAATAAAAGAAGCTGAAGAAAATTACCATGACGCGCTGAGATACGCTGAAGACGATGTGTCGCTTTTAACAAAAAGCAGAGTGTGGAAAAGTTTCGGCAAGTTTAAGGCAAGACGCGGCAAATTGGATGAGGCCGAATTTGCTCTGGGGAAAGCTTTGTGTTGGTCGATGAAGGAAAAATTATTTGATCAAACGCAAAAAATCACGGCCATAGCGAAAGACTATGGAATAACTCTTGATTTAAACACATAATAAAAGGACAATAAAAAGGCAGAGGATTAGAAAACCTCTGCCTTTTCTGTTTTCAGAAACTAATTTATTTTTCTCGGCTTATAATCCTCCGGCGCGGATTTGAGATAGTTTTCCAGCTCCGGCATGGCGAGCAAGCCTTCCCGCGCGCCGATTTTTTGCACTACCGACATTGAGTTGATGGGCGCCATCATAAGCGCTTCCTTAATATTTTTGCCCATGGCGAGCGCGGCCACGAAAGTGGAAGAAAAAGCGTCGCCGGCGCCGGTGCGCTCAAACGGCGGTTTGGGATCAGGATAGGGGGGCATAAACCAGGCATTATTGCCGTCGTAAGCGTAAGCGCCTTTGGGGCCGTCGGTGATGACGACGATTTTCGGCCCTTTGTCTGCTAATATTTTCATCAACTCAAGCGTTTTTTCTTCTTGTGTATTTAAAATTCTTTGCGCCTCCTGCAGATTGCAGATAAAAACTTTTGTTAATTGGTATAATCCGGCCAATTTTTCCAATCCGAATTTCATCTGGAAAGTTCCCGGCTGGAGAGCCAGGTTTATTTCCGGTCGCGCTTTGAGATATTTTTCTATTTCATAATGGAAGGGCAGGGAATTTTCTCCCAACGAAGAAAGATACACCCACTTCGGCGAGCCGATGTCCGGCATCGAGTAGTCAAACTCTTCGTGTTTTATCAGAATCGTTCTTTCGTCTCCGTACCACAAAACATAATGATAGTTGGTTTTTTTGTTTGTGTGGATTTTGACGAATCCGGCGTCAACATTGTTCTTCTTTAAGGCATTGATGCAGTCTTTCCCGTTCAAATCCGCGCCGACATTGCCGACGAAAGCCGACCTCAATCCGAGCCTTGCCGCCGCCACTGCCGCGTTAGCGCTGTTGCCTACGGCCGGTACAACGGTCACCGACTCGTAAGGCACCTTGTTGGCAAAATCAAAACAAATCTGGCAGTGCTCGCGGTTGATGTCGCAATTCACCGCTGCCTCTTTGATTCTTATAAACGCGTCTATCGTCGTGTCGCCAATGGTGACGAAGTCAAAAGTTTTATTAAACATGATTTCATTTTACCAATTTGATGCTTTTCCGAAACGTTGACAAAGTAAATCATTTATGCTTGCATTATCAGCAGACATCAAAACACGGTGTTTTGAAAAATTCTTTAATAATTTTTTAATTAAAAGGAGAAAAAAGATGGAATACACACCACGCAGTTTTTTAATAAAACTTTATCAAAGAAAAAATGAAGGAAAACCTATAGATATTAATGAATTAAAAAAAGATGATTTTAGAATTGATCTTAACAAAGTAAAGAGTGTGGGAAATAATAGCTATATTCCAGTCGAAATGGTAAGAGTTAAACCAGTTGAAATTTGCGAAGGAATTTTGTTTATATTGGATTATTTTGAGAAAGAAAAAAACGTGGAAATTTTGAGCTGGTTTATTGAAAAGGAGTATAATTTATCTGGGTTAAGAAGTACTTATATAACCACCGATATTAATGGTGTTTGGATTACTCATAAACCTAAATAATTTTGTGAAATTTTGTTTAAATTATAATTTCGCCGCCCGCGTTTCAGAAACCAAAAATTTCTGATTCGCGCGGCGGATTTTTTTTATTTTATCCTCATTGGCCGGCCAATATTAATATCACAAAACATCAAAAATATTTCAATAATGTTAAAAAATGTTAAACTAAAAATGCTACCTGTTTTATGCTATCGCTCAAAATAGGTATAATTGTATTATTAGCTGCTATCATTATCCGTCATTATCCGTTAAATAATGTAATAGCTATGAAAGAAACAGCCAAGCAAAAAATTTTATTATTATTGTTGAGCGGAGTTGCTCTTGGATTTTCTAGAACTCCGAGAGGTTATTTTAAAATATTAAAAGGTATTCCAGAGGCATGGAGAGAAATTGAGCGAAGCAGGCTTTATCGGATAGTTGGAGAATTTTATAACGGTAGACTGGTTGATTACAAAGAAAACAAGGACGGTTTTGTTAATATTGTTTTAACCAAAGAAGGCGAGAGAAAGGCGCTTAAGTTCAAGTTGGATGAAATGGAAATTAAAAAACCGAAAAGGTGGGATGGCGAGTGGAGAATCGTGATTTTTGACATTCTGGAAAAATTTAAAAAAGCGAGAGAGGCGCTAAGGCGTAAATTGAGAGAGTTAGGATTCTTGGAGCTGCAAAAATCAGTTTTTGTTTTGCCGTATGAGTGCGAAGATGAGATAAATTTTATAGTAGAAATATTTCTGATCCGTCCTTGGGTTAGGTTTATCCGCGCAAAAAATTTTACGAACGAAGAGCAATTGAAAATAAAATTTTACCTCGTATGACCTTGGTGTAGCGCGGGTATGTTATGCGGATATCTTATATCTTAAATGATACCTAAAAAATGCTATCGCTTAAAACAGGTAGGATTTATTTTTACAGTTTTTATCAAGTGATTTTTCGTAATGTTTTTGTTTTTTAAAGTATGTTAAAATAAATTGTAATGAATAAAACGCTTTCGGAAATTTTGGCAGAGGCGAGGCAAAACAATCGGGCTGTCGGGCATTTTAATGTTTCCAATTTAGAGCAGTTACGGGCGATTATGGAAGCGGCGAAAAATTTTAACGCTCCGATAATGATCGGATTGTCTGAAGGCGAACGAAAATTTGTCGGGTTGAAACAGGCGGTGGCGCTGGTTAAAACTTTTCGCGAGGAATATGAGTTGCCGGTTTTTCTTAATCCCGACCATTCTCATTCGGTGGAATCGGCCAAAGAAGCTTTTGACGCCGGTTTTGATTCGGTGCATATTGACCTGTCAAAGCTTTCTTTTGAAGAAAATGTTAGAGGTACGAAAGAAGTAGTGGATTATGTAAAATCAAAAAGTCCTGATGTGTCGGTGGAAGGCGAACTTGGCTACTTGCGCGGTGAATCAAGAATCCAAAAAGAAGTCATAAAAATAAATCCAGAGGATCTGACCAAGCCGGAAGAAGCGGCGGAATTCGCGGAAAGAACGGGGATAGATCGCTTTGCCGGCGCTTACGGCAACAGTCATGGCGTTTCTATTGATGAACCGGCTTTGGATATTGATAGAATCAAAACCATCCGAAAAATTTTACCGGAAAAAGTGGCACTGGTTTTGCATGGCGGTTCGGGGATTCCGGACGTGCAAATTAAAGAAGCGATAAAAGTGGGTATTGCGAACATCCACGTGAATACGGAAATAAGAGTGGCATATGCGGAAACGTTGCGGAAATTTTTGGCGGAGAATCCTGAAGAAACCACGCCGTACAAAATTTTAGCGCCGGCGGCTGAATCGGTTGAGAAAAAAGTGGAGGAGAAGTTAAAATTATTTGGGTATTAACAAGTTTCCGAAAACCAAATTTTGGAAAATCCTCTAGCCCCACCTTCGCGGACCCGGGCGGCCGCCCCCGCCCAGGATTTTCAAAATTTGTTTTCTTCGCTTATTAAATAAACATGAAAATATACATCACCAGAAATATTCCCGGGCAGGGAATCAAAATGCTTCAGGACAAGGGTTACGAAGTGGACATTAACCCCAAAGACAGAGTTTTGGCTAAGGACGAACTGATAAAAATTCTGAAGAAGAAACAATACCACGCCGTGCTTTGCCTTTTAACCGACAAAATTGACGGCGAGGTGATGGACGCCGCGCCGAACGCCAAAATTTTCGCCAACTACGCCGTCGGTTTTGACAATATAGACATTGAAGCCGCCAAAAAAAGAGGTGTGATGGTCAGCAATACGCCGGACGTGCTCAATGAGGCGGTGGCCGAGCACGCCGTGGCTCTTATGTTGGCTGTCGGGCACCGGATTCCGGAAGCGGATGTTTTTACCCGCAAGGGCAAATACAAAGGCTGGACGCCGACGCTTCTTCTGGGCAACGGGCTTTTTGGCAAGACTGTCGGCATCGTCGGTTTGGGCAGAATTGGCAGCCGAGCGGCCCACATGGTTTCCAACGGATTTGGAGCTAAAGTGGTTTATTACGACATCCGCAGAAATGAATCTTTTGAAAAAGAATTTCCGACGGGAGCGATTGAATTTAAGGCGAGCATTGACGAGGTTTTGAGAGAAGCTGATTTTGTTTCCCTTCATCTTCCATTAAATGAGGTGACGAGAAAAATTATAGACACCGAAAAATTAAAACTGATGAAGCCGTCGGCTTTTCTGATAAATACTTCCCGCGGGCCGATAGTGGACGAATTGGCTTTAGTGGAAGCTTTAAAAAACAAAACGATAAAAGGCGCGGCTTTGGATGTTTTTGAAAATGAACCTAAATTGGCCAACGGGCTGGCTAAATTGGAAAACATCGTTTTAACTCCGCACATCGCCTCGGCGACGGAAGAAGTACGGGGTAAAATGAGCGAAATGGCCGCCAGAAACATAATTGAGGCGGTGGAAGGCCGAATCCCGCCGAACTTGATAAAATAAAAAACCACTTGGACATCGGATGTCCAAGTGGGCCGGCTGGGTTAGTCGATTAACTACTCGTGCCCGTTTGTTAGCGCGAGTTTTGATGTTGTTTAACCAGGAGATATTTTTTAACGTACCATAAAACACCCTTAGGTAAAAGATAAAAGAAAACATAAAAAAGATTTAATTTTCTTAATACCCCTGAGTGCTTCAATGTTCTTGTTATGCTAAAATCACCCACCGTTGTAAAAGCAAAAAGAGTAAATGGTGCAGAAAGTATTAAGGTTACAATAACAAAGCGGTACAAGTACGCTACACTAAGAGTTGTTTCTGTTCCGTTGCTAATTAGTATAGCAATGGAGATTGCAAAGGTAAAATTTGTTGCGAAACCGATGGTGTATGTGTAAAAAATTATCGTTGCCCCAAATATTTTTAGCCAACTTTTTAGCCTCATTGCTAGCCCTTTCTTAAAAAGATCAAGATGTGTTGTTTATGCAACCCATAAACAGGTTTTCTGAAAGGAATAATATCATTTTAACGAAGAAAGTCAAGTATTGTTTTTTTAAAAAAAATTGATAGTATGTTCATTATGTTGCAATTAAACGCTGAACCAAGAGCCGTTTTCGGCAAGAAAGTGGCCAAAATAAGAAAGGAGGGCAAATTGCCGGCCGTTTTGTACGGCGCGGGCAAAAAAGAATCTTTGCCTATTTTCGTCAATCTCGGAGAGTTTAAAAAGGTATGGGCGGAGGCGGAAGAATCGGCCATCATCAAGCTTAAGGGCGCGGCCGGTTCAAACATTTCTGAAGATGTGATGATTTATGACGTGAGCATGGATACCATCAAAGGCGAGCCTTTGCATGTTGATTTTTACGTGATAGACGCCACCAAGACAATGACGGCCGAAGTGCCGATAGAATTTGAAGGCATCGCCGGAGCCGTCAAGGAGCACGGCGGGGTGCTGGTTAAAGTTCTCCATGAGATAGAGGTTGAAGCTCTGCCGAAAGATTTGCCGCACGAGATAAAAATTGACCTGGCCAAGCTGGCTAAAATCGGAGACAAGATTATGGCGGGCGACATCGCTTTGCCAAGCGGAGTCAAGTTGATAACGAAAGCCGACATGATCGTCATTCTGGCCAAGCCTCACGAGGAAGAAAAAGTTGAGGAGCAGGTAAGGACGATTGAGGACGTAGAAGTGTCGGAGAAGAAGGGCAAGAAAGAAGAGGAAGGCGCGGAAGCGGCCCCAGAAGCGAAGAAATAGCAAATAGCGAAAAACCGACCTGCCAGGTTGAAGAAGTTAAAACCTGGAAGGTCGGTTTTTTTGTTGATATAATATTTAAGTTCATGCTTAATTTTTTAAAGATTTTGTCATCGGTTTTGTTTGCCGTTTCTTTCTTGTACTTCACGGGCGGCGTTTTGGCGCAAAGCGGAGCGGAGGCGGTCAATCAGAGGAAAGAGGAGCTCCAAAAGGAGCTGGATAACATTGAAGCCCAGATCAACGGGTACGAACTTGTCATCAAACAAAAACAAAACGAGTCCGCAAGCCTTGAGAGAGACATTGCTTTGCTGAACGCCAAAATCAGCAAAGCCAAGCTGGAAATACAAAAACGGGAAGTGGAAATAGCAAAAGCTAAAACCGGCATATCACAGAAAAACGGGCAGATAACGATTCTCACCGACAAAAGCGAAAAGCAGAAAGATTCGCTGGCGGAGCTGTTGAGGAAAAGCAGCGAACTGGATTCAACCGGCCTGGCGGAAATCATCCTTGGTTATGGGAAAATGTCGGACTTTCTGGTTGTCGCGGAAACGCTTGAGCCCGTCCAGGATAAAATACAGGAAGTTCTTGACGGCGCCAGAAAAACAAAAAATCAACTGGAAAAAGAAAAAGAGGGATTACAGATAAAGCAGGCCGAACAGACGAGGCTGAAGAACGCCCTAGAGCAGGAAAGGAAAAATCTGGCCGCCAGCGAAGCGGAGAAAAAGAAACTTCTGACCTTAACCAAAGGACTGGAAAAAAATTATAAAATAATATTAGCGAGCAAGCATCTGGAAGCGGCCAAGATAAGAAGCGCTTTGTTTGCCTTAAGAGATACGGCGGCCATTCCATTTGGCGAAGCTTACGGCTACGCCCTGGAAGCGCAGAAAAAGACGGGCGTAAGGCCGGCCTTTCTGCTGGCCATTCTCACACAGGAGTCAAATTTGGGCGAAAACACGGGGCAATGCCTTGTCACCAACTTTCAGACTGGCGATGGGGTGGGCAAGAATACGGGGACTTTTTTTAAAGGGGTGATGAAGCCAAGCAGAGACATCCAGCCTTTTCTTGACATCGCCGGCCGTTTAGGTTTTGACCCCAAAACAAGGCCGGTTTCCTGCCCGCAGTCCGTGGGATATGGCGGAGCGATGGGGCCGTCCCAGTTCATCCCTTCAACCTGGAAAGTTTATGAAAGCAAGATAGCCGCCGCGTCCGGCGCGGCCATACCAAATCCGTGGATTCCGCGCGACGCTTTCTTCGCTTCGGCGATATACCTGGCCGACTTAGGAGCAGACGAGGGGACTTACGCGGCCGAGCACGAAGCGGCAGCCCGTTATTACGCCGGCGGCAATTGGTACAAATCCTCGGGGCAAAACTATGGTTCCAGCGTTATGAAGCACGCCCGGAACATCCAGGAAAACATGATCGACCCGTTGAATTTGTACTAGGCATATGGTCAAAAAAAACCGACCTGCCAGGTTTTAACTTCTTCAACCTGGCAGGTCGGTTTTTTTTGATGATTCTGTGGATAAGTTGATTTTTATTTGCCTGGATAGTGGTATTATTAAGATTAGTCACAAAACATTATAAGTTAGAAGTTTATAAATTATGAAAAACAGTTTGAGCAAGATACTTTTTGCCGGATTTGCCGCGGTTGCCGTTTTTTCGGCGGCGCAGGGAGTCGCCAGAGCCGGCTTTATTGGGGATATGTTCGGAAGAAACAGCGCCGACAGCCTTGTCGCCGCTTCTTCCAGGACATCCAGTAATTATTCTCTTAAAGTTTCTCGTTCCGGAAGGGGAGTCGTTATCAGCGACGACGGCAAAATCAACTGCGGCCGGGATTGCCGGGAAAAATACTCTGGAAGCGCCCATGTCACACTGAAGGCCAGTCCGGACGCGGGGTATAATTTCTACTCGTGGGGCAGGGATTGTTCCGGCACAAGCGACACCTGCAGCGTCAGCGTCAATAAATCAAAATCGGTCAAAGCTTATTTTAAAAGAATAAAGACCGGCCAAAGCAGACCGCGGACATCGGGGGACGGAATACAGGATGGGCAGGGAGAATCTTCCTCCGCAGCTTCAACCGCTTCAAGCGCCAGTTCCGTTGCGGTCAAAAAATACAAACTTGAGGTTAAAAAGTCCGGCATCGGCTCGGTGAAAAGCAATCCGGCCGGCATCAACTGCACGAGCGGGCAAAACAACCGCGACAGAAACGTCTGCGAAGCGGAATTTGATTACGGGCAGAGCGTGACCTTGGACGCCAAGCCCGATGTCGGTTCCGGCTACGAAAGAGGGGTCTGGGGAGGCGATTGCCGCAATGCCGGCTCAAGCGGAACCTGCACGCTTACAATAAACAAAGACAGAAAAGCCACTGTTTCCTTTGACCTGAACAGGGACGGATATAAACTTACCGTTATCAAACTGGGCAACGGCGACGGTAAAGTTGAAAGTATGGATTTTAAAGGCGGATTGGATGGAGCGATATCTTGCGGATCTGACTGCAGCGAAGATATAAAATCCGGTTGTTATGACGCCGAAGGCAACACCAGACTTTGCACAACCGTTACACTCAAGGCTACTCCAATCGGTGAATCAACTTTCGGCTGGTGGGGCGTTGATTGCAAAGGTTTAACCGGCGCCAAAAACGAGTGTCAAATAATAATGGATAAAGACAGGGAAGTCACGGCTTTTTTTAACGAAGGCTACAGTAATCAAGAAGGAAATGATTACAAACTTACCGTAAGCCCGAGGCCGAGTGGAGGAACCATTGCCAACAGAAATGGTAACGGAAGGATAGACTGCGGCACATCTACCAATAATTGTTCCAGCAACTACGGCAAAGACATCACCGTTAACCTTTTCGTCGCGCCTGATTCCGGTTACACTTTCGGCAATTGGGGCGGCGCCTGTTCCGGTACTTCCCCCGAGTGCAAGGTAAAAATGAGCCAAAACAGGACGGTTTCGGCGGTATTTAACAAAAAAGTTTCTTCTTCTTCTTCGTTCAATTGGGACGACTGGTCAAATCAAATAATAAATTTGCCGCATCTTTACATTGCCAGCGACGACAATAGTCCCATTGCCGGCGAAGTGTCTTTTACGGATAAAAACGGAATCAAGAGAACTTGCTCGCTGGCCGTCAGAAAAGCCCAGTGTTTCTACGACTCATCCTACTTTAACGCCGGTTCGGAAATAACTTTGAGAGCCCGGACAAAAAATGTTCCGCTTGGTTCGGCGCAATTTATCGCTTCTAAAAGCAAAGATTGCGTTATATCCAGAACAACGGGCGACAATGATACTTGCAAAATGACAATGCGGGGATCGGGAGATATTCAAGCTGTAACGGTTAACTTTAAAGATATTACAAACGAAGCGTTTGGAAGCTCGTCATCATCGAGTTCATCCAGTTCAGGAGGCGGCGTTCTTGATCTTAAAATCAGAGAAGTTTTAACCGGCGGACGATTTGGTGATTATATTGATTCGCTAACTTTGAATAACCCTAATTCGGAAGGGAAAGAATCAATAGATCTTAATTGGACGGTGCCATCCGGCGCCAGCGCCTGCGCCATTGCTTACGGCGCCAACGCCCAACCGTTAAGATACGGCAGCCTCACTTCCAGTCAGATAATTGAGGAGTCAGGCAAAGACAGAACTGCTTCCAACGTTTCCAAACACAATACGGAAGATTATATTGTAAACGCTTCAAACAAAGAAACGGCCACTTATACTCTTTCCTGCAGGGTTGGAGGCAGCACCGTCAGAGATACCGCTTCGGTCACTTTCTAGTTAGCAAAAAGAAGAGGGGAGAACAAAGACATCCGATGTCCAGCGGGCATCGGATGTCTTATTTTGATTTTACTTTTATTGATTAGATTGATTCAGCGCCGCCATATCCTTCATCATCTTATCCAAACCGCCTTCCATTATTCTTTCTATGTCGTGCCAGTTTTTCCTTATACGGTGATCGGTCACCCTGTCCTGGGTGAAGTTGTAAGTTCTTATTTTTTCCGAACGATCCTGGGTGCCTATCTGCTGGCGCCTTTCTCCGGCGAGCTGGCTCTGCGCCTGGGCGGATTTGGCTTCGGCGAGTTTGGCGGCCAGAATTCCCATGGCTTTTTCCCTGTTTCTCTGCTGGGATCTTTCGCTGGTGCATTTGACCACGACGCCGCTCGGCTTGTGCAAGATTCTTACCGCCGTTTCCACTTTGTTGACGTTCTGCCCTCCGGCGCCGCCCGAGCGGGCGAATGTTATTTCCAAATCCTGCGGCCGGATTTCCGATATCTCTTCCTGCTTCGCGGCCAGCACCGCCACCGAAGCTGTGGAGGTGTGGATTCTGCCCGACTTCTCCGTAGTCGGAATGCGCTGGACGCGGTGCACTCCGCTTTCATGTTTTAATTTTTCGTAAGCGCCTTCGCCCGATATTTCAAAAATGACTTCCTTGTAGCCGCCCAAATCGTTTACCGATTCGTCCAGTTTGGCCACGCTCCAGCCCTGCTTGGCGGCGTATTTGGCGTACATGTTAGCGAGATCGGCGGCAAAAAGAGCGGCTTCATTGCCGCCGGCGCCGGCGCGGATTTCAAGAATAACTGATTTTACGGTTTCCATAAGAATAATAGAGAACGGCGGAATTAACATCATTTGCTCGGCTCGCATAATTTTCTGCTGAAAATTTGCTCTTCTCGCGCCGTCGCGCTGCGAAAGGCGTCGCAAACGATATTAATTCTGCCGTTCAGAATAAGCTAACCCTTTTTCGCCTTCATGGTCTTTGGAGCAGCTTTGGCTCGCCTCGCCTGGAATTTCTCCACTCTTCCGGCGGTGTCCAATATTTTCTTGGTGCCGGTGAAGAACGGATGGCAGGCGCTGCAGATTTCCACGTGGATATCCTCCTTTGTGGAACCGGTATGGATTACGTTGCCACAGCCGCATTTGATGGCGGCGTTAGGGTAATATTTGGGATGTATTTCGCTTTTCATAAGGAAAATAGTAGCATGACGCTTATTATTGGTCAAATTTCTGATGGGGTTATCCACACCATCGCTTTTCTGGAGATTGCGTCAGTCTTTGTTGGCTTATATAATTTAATCAATTATGGCAAACTGGCGCTGCGGCAATATAAAAAAAGAGCTGATGATAATTTTCGGCGTTCTGCTTTTGGGGGCGGGCGCTTTGCTCTATTTTTCCGACAAAATTCCAAAGGGCGGGGAGAGAGCGCTGACGCAAGAGGAAATAATCAGAATGCAGATTGAGGAGTTGGATAAACTAAGACAAGAAGCCGCCGCCAATCCGCTGACGGAGGAAGATAAAAAGAAGCAAATGGATGAATTGGACAAGTTAAGGAAGGAGAGCGAGGCGAAACCATTATCGCAGGAAGAAATAAATAAACAAATTGAGGAATTAAATAAATTGAGAACACAGCAGTAAAATTCCAAATTATAAATTTAAAAATAAAATCAGCATTATGAAGACTTTAAAACAATCTATAATCGCGGTCGTGGTCGGCTTGGCTCTGGCTTACGGCATCAGTTTCGCGTCTGATGGCCAATGGCACGGTCCGACGGCTAATCCTCCCGCCGAAAACGTCCCGGCGCCGATAAATGTGGGTAGCCTGCCGCAGGATTTTGCCAACGGTAAAACTTTAAAGGTTAAAAATGGGGCAGGTGTTTTGGATTTATTGGCGGGTTTAAAAATAAGCGGAGTTTTCCAGCTGGTTGATGGTTCTCAGGGGAAAGAAAAAGTCCTGACATCGGACGCAAATGGTGTGGCCAGTTGGCAGGATCAGCCGGTGAGAAGTGTTTGGGTAAGCAAAAATAAGAGCGAAGATGGTGTTGCCCCTGACTCTGAGGGGTGGTTTCATTTGGAACCGGGTCAAAAGACAACATTTACACATGGTTTAAATACTAATAATACTTTGGTTTATCTTGAGGGTAAAAATGAGGCTGGGGAAATTCACCAGATGAATCTAGGCACTGATAGTGGTAAGGGTGCTGCCTGGAAAAACAAAACTGCTACCAATATAACAATAAAAAGAGGTGATAATGACGGGCAAGCTTTTTCTGAAAATAAGTGGAGGTATATTAGAGTAATTATGTTGAAAGTCGGTAACTGATTTTAATTAACTCAAACAGTATAATTGTCCCCTTGGGGGTTAAAGATGACATTTAAAACTGATAACACTGTCGATGTAAAAAGAGGAGCTACAGACGATGATTGTAATAATCGTAATTGCTGGGTGCAGGTTCGCGTGCAGATATTGGGGTGGTAGGTTAAATAAAAAACTTTGCTCTTATTTTTAAATCAAAATTTCATAGTGCCTAAAAATTTTACAAACTCGCGCGGTTTGATATTCTAACCACATGGCAAAAATAACCATAGACAAATTAGCCGAGCTGGTTGTCAACGAATTTAGGGAACTAAGAGGAGAAATAAATAAACGCTTTGAGCAGGTTGAATCAAGACTTGATAAAATTGAATCAAGACTTGATAAAATAGAAGGCAGATTAAGTGGCTTAGAAATGAAAGTTGGTTATCTTGAAGCGAGTCTTGATGAGCTAAGGCGCGATGTTCGCGATATGAAAAACAATTCCATTGACCCGCGCGAGTTTGAGGACTTAACTCACCGCGTCAAATATCTGGAAGAAAAACTCGGAATAGAGAGTGGAAAGTAAGTTAAGGAATTACTTACCATTTTCCATTTATTTTCTAAGTCTAGATATTAAAAAATGGAAATAAAATCAAAACTCCGCAGGCATAATGAGCAGGTTTTTGATGTCGTATATAAAGAGGATGACTATTTAAACAACATTGAAGGCAAAAACTTGGAGGCCGTCCATGCTTTTTGTTTTTATAAAGAAAAATTAATTGTTGTTTATGCTGATAATAAAGGGTATTGGGCCCCCCCCGGTGGCGGCATAGAAAAAAATGAAACTGTTGAAAAAGCGGTAGAAAGAGAAGTGAAGGAAGAAACCAATATGAAAATATTACACCAAGAAGTTATTGGTTATCAGGATATTTATGAGCCGGGCAAAATAATCAGACAAACAAGATCCTTTTGTCTTGTTGAGCCGTATGGAGAATTTGTCGCCGATCCGGATGGAGATATTACTGAAATAAAATTTATTGACCCGAAAGATTACAAAAAATATTTTGATTGGGGTGAAATAGGAGAAAGAATAATGCAACGCGCGATTGAGTTAAAAAACAAATTTTCCTCTTTATCAACTTGCTCTAAATAGCAACGAAGAAAGCCGTAGGCGGCTTTGCAAAATAACGTCAAAATAAAGAATAGCGTTGTTGAACTTGTAACGGGGAGGGGAGAGACCATTGTCAATTGATAGTAATCAGATTAAAAAAATTACCGATAATCCGAATATTACAAGCGGCAAAGAAGTCCACCAAAAAACCGTGATGTTTGATAATTCGGATAAGTTGATGGAACACACTGACGGAAGGATAAGACTACGACAGCAAGGAGATAAAATTAGTTTATCCTACAAAAGACCGTTGCCAAGCGTTGGTAATGAAAAGAAAGAAGTGGAGCTGGAAACAGAAGTGAAAAGTTTTGAAGTGATGGCCCATATTTTAAGAATGATGGGCTACGCGCCGTCTACTTCGTATGAAAAATATACAACATCTTTGAAGTTGAAAAATTATAACGATATTCACATTGTAGGGTACCCCTTTCTTAGGACACCTTCTCCATATGTTTGATTGTATCAATTTTATTGGCGGCGGCAAACTGAACCGGCGCCATTTTTAACGCGGT